>NZ_JAHHTD010000024.1 GCF_020024835.1 Campylobacter sp.
GTAATAAAAAAAAAAAAAAAAAAAACAAAAGCCGCCCTATATACCGGTTAAAACATAAAAAAAAATGAAGAGGGGGGTTTTAAAAAATTAGTATGTAAGGTTGTTTTTTTAAGAAAAAAAATTGGAAAGATTAGCGATTATC
This sequence comes from Campylobacter sp., assembly GCF_020024835.1. Classification (GTDB taxonomy): domain Bacteria; phylum Campylobacterota; class Campylobacteria; order Campylobacterales; family Campylobacteraceae; genus Campylobacter_D. Next base: position 143 of record NZ_JAHHTD010000024.1, read on the forward strand.
TTTTAATTTTAATATTAATTTTATTTATAATTTTTGCATTTAAATTTGAATTAAGTATTATAGATAATACCAACTTAAAAAAAGAATTATTAAATGCCTTTTTTCAAGGTGAGGTTTTGCAATGTAAAGATATGAATATAAGCAAGGAATTTTTTAATTTTGAATACGGCACTCAAAGTTTTGTATCTAATGGAAAAAATAAGCAATTTAAAGCTTTAATTTTTGATATCAAAGAATGTCAGTTGGTTAAATAATGCAAGAATCATTTTTAAAAAAACTTGATTTAGATATTTATATAAAAGATTTTAAAAATTTTTTTGCTAGAAATAAGGATATTTTTTTACAAGGTGATAGCAAGCTCCACTTTAAAAGGATTAATGAGCTTTGTTTGATTGATTTTACTCCACCGCCAATAATTGATAATTTAAATATAGCATTAACTCATCTTAGCAAACAGGGGATTTTACATTTAAGTCAGAGTTTTGAATTTATTAAAATTTGTATGTATTTTAATTATTTAAAGAGTTTAAAATTTGAAGAAAGTCTAAAAGAATGGCTTTTAAAAATAGAAATTCCACAAAATATCACAGAATTAATAGGATATTTTGATGAAAAAGGTGAAATCAAAGAAAGTATTGATGAAAGATTAATTAACTTAAACCTTGCTTTAAAACTAAAAAAAGAAGATTTACACGCTGAATTTAAAAAACTTACTTACACTAAAAATTTAAATTCTTATTTCATAGATACACAAATTCATTTGATCAATGGCATAGAAGCTCTACTTGTGCGAGGTGGTTTTAATCATATTTTGCAAGCTAAGATTATAGGCAGAAGTAGTGGAGGTGGATTTTACATCGTGCCTTTGAGTGTAGAAAAAATTCAAAGTCAAATTGATGAAATCAAAGATACTAAAGAAAAAATTTTTTATGAGTATGCCAAAAAAATTAGTTTGATTTTTTATAAAAATTTAATGTTTTTAAAATTTATCAATCAAGCTTTTGATTTATTTGATCATTATAGTGCTAGAGTTTTGATGGCTAAAAAAAATGATTTTGAATTTATTTTAACGGATAATTCTAGTAATTTAAAATTATACGGCTTTGCACATCCAGCTTTAAAAAATGCAAAAAGTGTGAATATAGATTTTTCTCAAAAGGTATTGATTATCACAGGGGTAAATGCAGGTGGAAAATCTATGCTTTTAAAAGGTATTTTAAGTGCTGCTTTGCTTGCTAAATACCTACTTCCTATGAAGATTAATGCTCAAAAAAGTCAAATAGGAAATTTTAAAGAATTTGATGCGATTTTAGAAGATCCTCAAAATGTAAAAAACGATATTTCTACTTTTGCAGGAAGAATGTTGCATTTTTCTAAACTTTTTAGTAAAAAAAATATTTTATTGGGTATTGATGAGATAGAGCTTGGGACAGATTTTGAAGAGGCTGCTTGTTTATATAATGAACTTGTTTTACAACTAATAAAACACGATAATAAAATTATAATCACCACTCATCATAAACGTTTTGCTATGCTTTTAGCTAAAAACCCACAAGTAGAGCTTTTAGCGGCTTTATATGATGAAGAGCTTTCACGTCCAAAATATGAGTTTTTAAAAGGCACTATAGGTAAATCTTATGCTTTTGAAACAGCATTAAGATATGGGATAAACATAAATTTAGTGCAAAATGCTAAAAAACTTTATGGAGAAGATAAAGAAAATTTAGAAGAGATGGTAAGTAAGAATATAAATTTAGAACTTTCTTTACGCAAACAAAGTCAAGAGCTTGAAAAAAAAGAAGCTAAGGTTGATGAAATTTTACTTTCTTTAAAAGAACAAAAAGAAAAAAATGAACAAGAAATAAAAAAACTTATCTCTAATTTAGAATTTAAATATTATCAAGCTATACAAGAGGCTAAAAAAACTATTAGTTTTAAAGATATTAAAGAGAAACAAAGAAGTTTAAATAAAGCAAATGAGCTTAAAAAAAATATCATTTTGCCAAGTATGGAACAAAACGAAGAGTTTCGAGTGGGAGATTTTGTAAAATATGAAAAGATTAAAGGAAAAATCACGGCTATTTCAAAAAATGATGCGATAATTCAAAGCGATGGTTTGAGTTTGCGTGTGCCATTGAAACTTCTTAAAAAGAGCAATCAAATTCCTGTGCAAAAAGTAAAATCAAGTATAAATATAACGCGCCCTAGTGCTTTAAGTATGACTTTAGATTTACATGGGCTTAGGAGTGATGAGGCTATAGAAAGACTTGATAAATTTATTTCAGATGCACTTATAGCAGGTTTTGATGAGGTTGTGGTATATCATGGTATTGGCACAGGAAAATTAGCTTTTGCAGTAAAAGAATTTTTAAAAACCCACAAAAATGTTAAAAGCTTTAATGACGCACCTTTTAATCAAGGTGGTTTTGGTGCTAAGATAGTCAAACTTTGAAAATATTTATATTTTAAATTTAAAATTAATCCTTGAGAGTTATTTAATCAAATAAATGATGATAGTAATTGAATTTTTAAGTAAATATAAATTTGATAATTTTATTTTTAAATAAGAATTAATTTTTTAAGATTTTGCATATAAGAAAGTTGAGTTTAAAATTATAAAATTGTATTTTTCTAATGAGAATTAAATCTCATTAGAATTCTTTTTTATTAACATCTTCTAAAATTTCATTAGCTATTTTTGAAACATTATTGCTAATTTTAGAAGTAGAAAGAGAAATATCAAGATTAGTTTGAGTATTAGATTCTAATTCTGAAATTTTTTCATTAATGTGGTTTATGCCTTGAGATTGCTCGCTAATTGAGCTTACAATTTCATTGATAGATTGAGTTAGTAAATTAGTATTTGCATCGATTTCGTCAAGACTTTTTTGCGTTCTTTCGGCTAAATTTCGCACTTCATCAGCAACGACAGCAAATCCACGTCCGTGTTCTCCAGCACGAGCTGCTTCAATGGCTGCATTAAGAGCTAAGAGATTGGTTTGTTCAGCGATTTCTTTTATGACATTGACAATTTTTGCAATATCTTCACTTTGTTGCACAATATTTTCTCCTCTTTGATTCATATGAGTCATCGAGCTTGCTATTTGCTCTATAGCACTAGATATAAATTCTAAGGATTTAACTTGTTGTTGGGAGCTTTGTTCTAATTGCGTTACAGAATCATTAAGACTTTGACTATGAGTATTTAAGGTATTAGCTAATTCTTTTGAAGTAGTTAGCATTTTAACTATGTTGCATATAAGAGTATTGACATCTTTTTCTATACCAATAGGGGTTGAAATTTGTGCTTTAAAATTTTCTTTTTCTGCTTGCTTGAATACTTCTAAAATTCTTGAAATATCCATAGTAATGGTTTTGCATAATGTTGCACTCATTTCATTGATGGATACTTTAAGAGTGTTAAGATTAGGATTTTTTGATTTAAAAATCAACATTTTTCCAAAGCGTCCTTCTTTTGCTTCATTTGCTATAGAATTGATATCTTCTTGTATAATCTGCTCTTGCTCTCTTAACTTTTGTATTTCACTGATGTTTTCATCTATGTAATTAGCAATTTGTTTAAATTCATCTTTAGTTTTAATAATAATAGGAACATAATCTTCTTTTTCATAGTTAAGATATTTAAAGAAATTTGCTAGATTAGATTTTAAGTCTTTTAATGGAGTAAGCAAGTAAGATATAGTAAAATAAATTATGCTTAATAAAATGATAAAACCTAATAAAAACCATATGAAATTTTTAAAAGCAATGTCTTTTAATTCTTTTGTATAATCATTATAAGAATTTGTTAAACATATATTCCATCCTATATTATTTATCCCGCAAGTTGCTAATCTTTCATCATGATCTAAAGAAGAATAGTATTTAAAAGCTTTATTTTTATGTGTTTGCATACCATCTTTTAAAGCTTTAATAAAAGGTTTTCCAGCCTCATCTAAAATATACCTTCCAGGTGTTACATAAAATAAATCTTCAAAAACAAGCACTCTAGCTGATTGTGAAAATTTAAATTTTCTAATAGCATTACTAAAAATATCTAAAGGTAAATCTCCAGAAATAATACCTACTATTTTATTATTTGAGTCAAAAACAGGTTGTGAAAATCCCATAGCTAAAGCATTACTAACAACATCAACAAATGGTTTTGTGATTATCGTAGTCCTTTTTTCCATAGTTTGTTTAAACCAAATTCTATCTTTTGGATTAAATTTACTTCCATCTGAATTAAGTAAAATTTCTGCATTAGCATAGTTGTTTGATTTACTGCTAATAATTAAATCTCCGCTATCAACATAGGTAAAATAAAAATTATAAAATCCTGAAGTTCTAGCGATATTTGAAATAAAATTATATATCCTTGAGCTTTTGTAGATATTAGGATCAAGTTGCAAGGTGTTAGCAGTTTCTATTAAAACTTGCTTTTCTCTATTTAAATAGTTATTTGTGTAGGTTAATACAGATTGTAAAGCAAATTCTCTACTTTCGTTTGATTTTTTTTGAAAAATATTAACACTATCAAGATAGCTAAATGTCCCAAAAAAAGTAAAAATAACAAATAATGCTATCGAGAGAATGATCATAGTTTTTACTTTTAAGCTATTCATAATAAACTCCTTTAAATTTTTAAATGTCTGTAAATAATACCAATGTAAGTTTAAAAGATTTTTGTATTAATTTTTTTATTTTATAAAATTATTTTTTTTGAATTAATGTTACTATTTTATACACTAAATCATTTTAGTGATATTGTTTTTTAACTTAAGATAGTCTCATCATCTTTTAGAAATAATTTTTATATAGGTCTTAAAAGCTTATGCTAATATATTATTTTTTGATTTTTGCTTTATCTTTTTTTGTTTAAATTTAAAGCTTTTATAAAAAACAAATATTTTTTATATTAATCTTTTTTTAGCAATTATTTTTTAGAGTATTTTGCTCTTTCTTTGCTATATAAAGCATTTAGGATAAATATTATGCAAGTAATAAATTTTTTAAAAGAATTAACTCAATTTAAATCCATCACACCTGATGATGATGGTGCGTTAAATTATATTGCGGTAGAGCTTGGCGATTTTGAAGCTTTTTTTATAGAAAAAGAAGGAGTAAAAAATCTTTTGCTTACTAAAAAATTTAATAATGAGGGCGAACATTTGGCCTTTGGGGGTCATATTGATGTTGTCCCGCCAGGAGATGGTTGGAGTAATGATCCTTTTAATCCCTTAGAAAAAGATGGTTTTATTTATGCAAGAGGCACACAAGATATGAAAAGTGGTGTTGCTGCTTTTATTAGTGCGATTAAAGATGTTGATTTTAAAGGCTCAAGATTAAGCATTATTCTTACTAGTGATGAAGAAGGCGAAGCAAAATATGGCACTTTAGAAGTGCTTAAATTTATGCAAGAAAAAGATCTTTTGCCAGATTTTGCAGTAGTAGCTGAACCAACTTGTGATAAAAAATTTGGAGATAGTATCAAAATAGGTCGTCGCGGATCTATTAATGGAATTTTGCGTATTAAGGGTAAGCAAGGACACGCAGCATATCCACAAAAATGTATTAATCCAGTGCATAATTTTGCTTCATCTTTAAAATTTTTGGCAGGATTTGATTTAGATCCAGGTGATGAGGCTTTTTTACCTTCAAAGATAGTAATTACCGATATAAGAGCTGGTATGGAGGTAACTAATGTAACACCTAGTGAATTAAAGATTATGTTTAATGTCCGCAATTCTTTACAAACTAGCTTAGAAGATGTGCAAAATTATGTGGAAAAAATTTGTGAAGGGCTTGATTTTGAACTTTCTTTAAATCAAGGTTCTAAGCCTTTTTTAACTCAAAGTGATTCTAAAATTGTGCAAAGCTTAAACAAAAGCGTGCAAAAAATTACTTCTATAGTGCCAGAGCTTAATACCAAAGGTGGCACAAGTGATGCAAGATTTTTTGCTGAGTTTGGGGTTGAAGTAGCTGAATTTGGGGTTTGTAATGACACAATTCACGCAGTTAATGAAAGAGTAAGTATAGAAGAAGTTGAAAAATTGTATTTAATTTTTAAAGATTTAATAGAAAATTTTAGCTAGGAAAAAGTATGGATATATTTAAAAAATATACAAGTAAAATTCAAGCAATTTTTGGGGCAAAAAATTATAATGAACACAGCTTATATCGTTTTTATAAATTACAAACGCTTTATATTTTTTTGAAAAAGTAATTTTTGATATTAATTTATTAGATAATAAATTTAATTTAAAAGAGGTGATAAAATTTTACAGCGGAGAAGTTAGAATAACAAAACAAGGAAGTTTAAAAATAGGTAAAATTACTATGCAAAGAAAAGGTGGAGATGGAGGAAGATTAAGTGCAAATATGTTGCAATTTAAAATAAATCCTTGTGAGTTATTTAATATATAAAAATGACAATGCACGATTTATAAAAGGTTTTAAATGATTATTAATGGACAAAAGCTTGAGCTAAAAGAGCTTAAATTTATGGATTATGTTAAAGAAAAGAAATTAAAAATAGAATTTATTGCTTTAGAATTAAATGGAAAAATTATCCCAAAGGATAAATTTGAAGCTTTGATTTTAAAAGAAAATGATAAAGTAGAAATCGTAACTTTCGTAGGAGGTGGTTGATGAAAATAAAATTTAATGGTAAAGAAATTCAAAGTGATTTTAAAACTACTTTAGAATTTTTTCAAAGTGTAAGTAAAAATGAAAATGATGTATGGATAGTCAATGGTTTTGCTACTAAGGAAAATTTAAATTTAAGCGAGAATGATGAACTTTTTTGTATAGAAAAAAATATTATGCCTCCAAAAGATGCACTTGATGCTATGATGAGAGCGCGCCATACTCCAAAACTTCACGATAAATTAAAAAAAGCAAGTGTTGCAATTTGTGGGCTTGGGGGGCTTGGCTCGCATATAGCTATAAATTTAGCAAGAAGTGGGGTTGGAAGACTTCATTTGATTGATTTTGATGTGGTTGAGCCTAGTAATTTAAATCGTCAAGCTTATATGGTGGAGGACTTAGGTAAATTTAAAAGTGATGCTTTAAAAGAACAAATTAGCAAAATCAATCCTTTTATAGAGGTATTTGCTCAAAATTTAAAAATAGAAAAAGAAAATATAGCCAAGCTTTTTATCGATGATGATATAGTTTGTGAGGCTTTTGATAGTGCTAAATATAAGGCCATTTTAGCACAAAATTTTCATAAATATTTTGATAAAATTTTAATTTGTGCTTCTGGACTTGCAGGATATGGGGATAGTAATACCATACAAACTAGAAAAATTGCTAAGAATTTTTATGTGTGCGGAGACTTAAAAAGTGAAGCAAAGCCAGGAGCTGGGCTTATGGCACCACGCGTAAATATTTGTGCAGGACATCAGGCCAATTTAGTCTTAGAGCTTTTAGCACAAAAGGAATAAAATGCAAGATGGTTTAAAAATAGGAGAATTTGAGTTTAACTCACGCTTTATTTTAGGTTCTGGTAAGTATTCTTTAAAATTAATACAAGCTGCTATAAAAGAAGCAAAAGCTCAAATTATCACTTTGGCCTTAAGACGCGTTAATGCTAACGGACTTGAAAATATACTTGATTTTATACCTAAGGGTGTTACACTTTTACCTAATACCTCAGGTGCTAGAAATGCTAATGAAGCTTTACGCATAGCAAGGCTTGCTAGGGAGCTTTGTGGTAGCAAGCTTATAAAAATCGAAGTTATAAAAGATAGTAAATATCTTTTACCTGATAATTATGAAACTATCAAGGCAGTGGAATTACTAGCAAAAGAAGGCTTTACGCCTTTGCCTTATATGAGTGCTGATTTATACGTTGCTAGGGCTATGCAAAATGCTGGAGCAGCTGCTATTATGCCCTTAGCTGCACCCATAGGGACAAATAAGGGCTTGTGCGCTAAGGAATTTATACAAATTTTACTTGATGAAATATCCTTACCTATAATAGTCGATGCAGGGCTTGGAACTCCTGCTCAAGCTTGTGAGGCTATGCAAATGGGAGTAAGTGCTGTGATGGTTAATACTGCTTTAGCCCAAGCACAAAATGTTACTCAAATGGCTAGGGCTTTTTCTTTAGCTGTAAAGGCAGGACGCAATGCTTATTTAGCAGGGCTAGCTAGTGTTAATGAAAGCCCAAGATCTAGCTCACCTTTGACAGGTTTTTTAAGAGACTAATTTAGGAATAATGAGTGCAAAATAATATCATCTTAGATAAAATTTTAAAAGAGCTTGAAACTTATAATGAAAAAGAATTTGGACCTAAAGAAGTAGAACAAGCTTTAAGTGCAAGCACTTTAAACATTATGCATTTAAAAGCTTTGCTTTCAAGTGCTGCTGAAGAATTTATAGAAGAGCTAGCACTTAAGGCAAGCAAGCTAAGGCTTAAGTATTTTGGCAATGGAGTTTTTTTATTTACTCCACTTTATCTTTCAAATTATTGTAATAGCAAATGCACTTATTGTGGTTTTCAAAAAGGTAATAAAATCGTGCGTTCTAAGCTTAATGAAGCACAAATTTATGCTGAAATGCAAGCTATAGCTAAAAGTGGTTTGCAAGAAATCATTATACTCACAGGCGAGGGCAGAGAGTATGCAAGTGTTGAGTATATAGCAAAAGCTTGTAAGATAGCAAAAGAGTATTTTAAGGTCATAGCTGTAGAAGTGTATCCTATGGAAGTGGCAGAGTATGAGCTTTTGCACAAAAATGGCTGCGATTATGTTACTATTTTTCAAGAAACTTATAATATCCAAAGCTATAAAAAATTCCATTTAAGCGGGGAAAAGAGTAATTTTTATTATCGTTTTAATGGGCAAGAAAGGGCTTTAAAAGCAGGTATGAGAGGGGTTGCTTTTGGGGCTTTATTAGGGCTTGATGATTTTAGAAAAGATGCTTTAGCTACCGCTCTTCATGCATATTATTTGCAGCAGTTTTATCCTGCAGCTGAAATTTCTTTGTCCGTGCCACGTTTAAGACCTATTATTAATAATGCTAAAATTCACCCCAAAGATGTGAGTGAAAAACGCCTTTTGCAGGTTCTTTGTGCTTATAGGATTTTCTTGCCTTTTGTAGGTATTACTATTTCAACTCGTGAAAGGGCTATTTTTCGAGATGAGGTGCTAAGACTTGGTGCGAGTAAAATGAGTGCTGGAGTGAGTGTGGGTATAAGAGCACATTCTGGGGAAAAGATCGGAGATGAGCAGTTTGAGATAACTGATAATAGAAGCGTAGAAGATATTTTAAATATGCTAAAAAAGCAAAATTTACAAGCTATAATGAGTGATAGTATTTATGTGGGCTAAAAAAATTATTGCCATTAGTGATAGTAAGATAATGGAAGGAGATTTTTTAAAATACATAGAAAAGCTTGCAAGAGCTAAGGTAGATGGTCTCGTGCTTAGAGAAAAGCATTTGAGCGAGGAGGAATATTATGATTTGGCAAAAGAAGTTTTAAAAATTTGCAAGAAAAATAACTTAAATTGTATTTTGCATAATTTTGATAGAGTAAGCTTAAAACTTGATCATAGATTTTTTCATGCACCACTAGATTTACTTAGAAAAAATTCAAAGTTATATAGATATTTTCATATTTTAGGAACTTCTATCCATTCTAAAGAAGAATTATATGAGGCTATGATGTATAAAGTAAATTATGCTTTTGTAGGTCATATTTTTAATAGTTCTTGTAAAATTAATTTACAACCTTGTGGGCTTGATTTTATGAAAGAGTTGCTAATGGTAAGTAAAATTCCACTTTATGCTATTGGAGGTATAAATTTGCAAAATATAAGTAAATTTAAAGATTTAGACATAGCAGGTGTTTGCATTAGAGAAGCATTTATGTATCAAGAAAAAATAAAACATTATGTTAATGAATGCAAAAATAGATTAAATATTAGGACATATGATGAGTAAAACTTATAAGAGGATTTATTATTTAAATTTATTAATCATTATAATCATTGCTTTTAATCTTAGAGCTCCCATAACAGCTTTAGGTCCTATGGCTGAAATGATTAAGAGATACTTTGATATAAGTTATACTTCAATAGGCATTATAAATTCTTTACCTTTATTTACTTTTGGATTTTTATCTTTTTTTATAGGTTATTTTTCACCACTTCGTGCTATGTTAGGTGGAATTTGTTTAATAGCTATAGGAGAATTAGTAAGAAGCTATACAGGGGTTAATGGTCTTTTTTTAGGTACTTTTATTTTAGGATGTGGTATCGCAATAGCAAATGTCTTAGTTCCTAGTTTGATAAAGCAAAAATTCCCTGATAATGTTACTAAAATGATGGGTATTTATGGAATGATGCTTGGAATTTCTTCTATGGCAGGCATAGCTTTATCTTTGCCTTTAGCTTATGCTTTTGGAGTAAAGTATGCTTTATTTTTTTGGGGAATTTTTGCAGTGTTGGCTTTGTTAGCTTATTATCCTCAAATTAAAAATAAAAGATTTTTTAGAAAAAAGAAAAAACATTTTAATAAAATTTATTTATTGAAAAATAAAACAGCTTGGAAAATTACATTATTTATGGGGACGCAAAGTTTTTTAGCTTATAGTTTATTTGCTTGGCTTGCTTTGATTATAAAATCAAAAGGATTTAGCATAGAAGCTAGCACAAATTTAATTTTATTAGCACAAATTATAGGACTTCCAGCGGCATTTTTAGCACCATTATTACTTGGAAAGATTAAAGAAAGTTTAAAATTATTTTATATATTAAGTTTATGTTTTTTGTATGTTTTATCATTTTTGGTTATTGTATTAAGTATCAATAAATACGGGATAATTTTTGGTGTATGTTTAATGAGTATTCCTTGGGGAGGAGCATTTACTATAGCTTTATATTTTATCGCATATAAAAGTAAAAATCATTTTGTAGCAGCAAAACTTTCTTCTTTTGCTCAAGGATTTGGTTATTTGCTAGCTTCTACTTCCTCTATTATCATAGGTTATTTGTATGATTATTTTCAAAATTTTTATGAAATTTTGATATTTTTTATTTTTGTGAGTATTTGTCTTTGTTTGTTTGGATATCTTGCTTATAAAAGTGAAGTAATAAAGACGAATTAAAATATTTAAAAAACCTCTTTAGTCTAAAATAGACTAAAGAGATTAAAGCCAGAAAAAATAAGCAATAGTAGCAATACTTATTGAACAAAATATATTAAGAATAATTCCAACTTTGATCATTTCTTTTTGTTTGATATAACCTGTCCCAAAAACTATAGCATTTGGTGGTGTTGCTACTGGTAACATAAATGCACAAGAAGCACCAATAGCTATGATTAAAGCAAGTCCTAAAGCAGGTACGCCTAAAGTTTCTGCAATAGAAATAAATAAAGGCACTAAAAGAGCTGCTGAAGCTGTATTGGAAGTAAATTCTGTTAAAAATACTATAAAAAATGCTACGATTAAGCTTATAATAAATAAATTTCCATCCTCTATAAACGAAATAAGTGTATCAGCCATCACTTTGCTAGCTCCTGAGTCTCTTAACACCACGCTTAAAGTGATACCTCCACCAAAAAGCATTAAAACTCCCCAATCGGTATTTTTTTGTATGCTCTTCCAATCAATCACTTTAAACGCACACACTAAGATTGCAGCAAGTAAGGCAATAATCGCATCAATATTTGCTATTTTGTGTCCAAATATACTTTCTACAATAGGGTTAATTTTACTACTAAAAATCCAAGATATAGCGATTACTAAAAAGATAATTAAAGTGATAATTCTTGATCTGTTTAATTCTACATAATCAGTGTGTAAATCAATTTGAGTATTAAATTTAGGTTTAAATACAAAATATAATATCAAAATCATAGCAGGTAAAAATACTAAAACAATAGGGATACCATATTGTAACCATTGAGCAAAACTTATATTAAGTTGTGTTGCAACTATAGCATTTGGAGGAGTCCCAACTATAGTCCCTATTCCACCAATACTTGCACTAAAAGCTATTCCTAGAAGGACAAAAACATAAGTATCTCTATCTTTATTTTCATCTAAAGAAGCCAATACTCCAATGGCTAGTGGAAGCATCATAGCTGCTGTTGCTGTATTGCTCATCCACATTGATAAAAATGCAGTTGTGATGAAAATATATAAGCTTGATAATCCTAAATGTCCTTTAGCTAATGAAAGAATCTTATGTGCAATCATTTTATCTAGTTTTTGATGATGCATTGCAGCAGCTAAAGCAAAACCACCAAAAAATAAAAAGATATTTGAATCTGCAAAACTGCTTAAAGCCTTTGAGGTAGGTAATAAACCTAAAATAGCAGCTGATACTGGCACTAAAATGGCAGTAATAGTAACATGCAACGCTTCACTAAGCCATAATATAGCTATAAATATCAATAAAGATAATCCTTGATTTACTTTTGTCTCCCCAAAGGGTGAAAAATAAAGCAAAGCAACGAAAAGTATCAAATCTGCCACAACAATTAGTGTTTTTATATTTGAATTCATTGAAACAACTCCCTTAAAATAAATTGTAGTTTTGTAGCATATTATAAATGAATTTCATTTAAAAAATATTTTATTTGCTAAAAAATATTTGATATGTGTAAAAAAAGTAATTTTAGTATCATTTAATTTTTGGTATAATTTTTGCTAAATGCTAAAGTTAATTATTAAGTAAAAGTAATGACTTACAATATTTTTAAGGATGGAAAAATGATGAAAAATGTGTTTTTGTTGGCGATAGTCTTATTTTTTAGTGCTTGTGCAGTTAATACTAAAAATCAAGGTGTAGTGAGAGTCAATGAGGTTATTAAGATTCAAGCACAATGTTATAATCCTTCAGATTCTAGAGCTTATGAGGCTAAAATTCAGGGTTTAATTTATATTAGTGATGTAGGGCTTAAGTATTGTGTAAATAAAAGAACCATAGATAAGAGTGCTTCTTTAAAAAAAGTATATATTCATAGAATTTATGATTTAGATGAAAATAAAAAGATTTCTTCATCAGAACAAACTAATTACTACATAGATGAGAAGTTTAATTATTATTTTTATGTTTTCTTAAAACAAGAATTAAAAGATAGAGGTATAGTTGTTGTAGAAAGTACTCAAGATTCTCCTTATGTTTTAAAGGTTAATTTAAGTTTTACTGATTTTTATTCAAAATTTAATTCTAATTCACTTTATTCTTCTGTTTCAGGTAGATTAGAATTGCAAAATATTAATACTAATAAAAAAATTAATATAAAAACTAAGCAAGAAATTAGAGGTTTTAATAAAATTAGCGATTTGCCTTTTTACACTCAACTTCTTATTAAGCAAATGGCCAATAAAGCCGCAGACATTATAAGTGCCTTGTGAGATGTTTTAATTGTTATGAATTTTCCCTAACAACCTTTTGTGCTTCTTGTAAAAAAGAATTATTAGAATATTCTTTAGGCATTAGAGAGCTTGAGGGAAAATTTAAGGTTTATTATTTTTATCAATATGATGATATTAAGCATTTGTTGTATTCTAAGCATAAATTTTATGGATATTTTATTTTAAATGCACTTGCAAAATTAAGTTTTTCTAAATTTAAAGATTTTTTTCAACCCCATTGTTTTATTAATGCCATTGCTCTTGATGATAAAACTTATGGAGCTTACTCACATACTGCTATTTTAACTAGATATTTAAAAACAAAATTTATAAAACCTATGTTTAATACTTTACAAGCAAAATCAGATATAAAATATAGTGGAAAAACTTTAGAATTTAGAAAAACAAATAAAAGATTGTATGAACTTAAAAAAATTCCAAAATATCCGGTGATTTTAGTTGATGATGTAGTAACAACAGGATTAAGCTTGCTTCAAGCAAAAGTAATTTTAGAAAAAAATAATATCGAAGTGCTTTTTGCTTTAGTTTTAGCTAATGCAAAAGAATAATTTGCTAAAATAGGTGTATTAATTTTCAAGGATTTTTATGGAAAATATTTTTACCAAAGATTCAGACATTGAAGATATAGATATAGAAAGTTCTATTAAAAGTAGCTATTTAGATTATTCTATGAGTGTTATTATTGGTCGTGCGTTGCCTGATGCAAGAGATGGGCTAAAACCTGTCCATAGAAGAATTTTATATGCAATGAATGATTTAGGTGTTGGAAGTCGTAGTGCTTATAAAAAATCAGCTCGTATAGTAGGAGATGTTATCGGTAAGTATCATCCACACGGAGATGTTGCTGTTTATGATGCTTTAGTAAGAATGGCACAAGATTTTTCAATGCGTTATCCAAGTGTTGATGGACAAGGAAATTTTGGATCAATTGATGGAGATGGTGCTGCTGCTATGCGTTATACAGAAGCTAGAATGACTATTTTAGCTGAAGAATTATTGCGTGATATAGATAAAGATACTGTTGATTTTGTTCCAAATTATGATGATTCTATGAGCGAGCCTGATGTGCTACCTGCTAGAGTGCCAAATTTGTTACTTAATGGTTCAAGTGGTATTGCCGTGGGTATGGCGACTAATATCCCTCCTCATAGTTTAAATGAACTTATTGATGGTTTGCTTTATTTAATTGAAAATAAAGAATGTTCATTAGAAGAGATTATGCAGTTTATTAAAGGACCTGATTTTCCAACTGGTGGCATTATTTATGGTAAAAAAGGTATTGTTGAAGCTTATAAAACTGGACGTGGGAGAGTAAAAGTACGTGCAAAAACTCACATAGAAAAAAGAGCAAATAAAGATATAATAGTAATTGATGAGTTGCCTTATCAAACAAATAAAGCAAGATTGATTGAGCAAATTGCTGACTTAGCTAAAGAAAAGCAAATCGAAGGTATTGCTGAAGTTAGAGATGAAAGCGATAGAGAAGGTATTCGTGTGGTAATTGAATTAAAACGCGATGCTATGAGTGAGATCGTTTTAAATAATTTATTTAAATCAACTACTATGGAAAGCACTTTTGGTGTAATAATGCTTGCAATACATAATAAAGAGCCAAAAATATTTTCTTTAATTGAGTTATTAAGATTATTTTTAAATCACAGGAAAACTGTTATTATAAGGAGAACTATTTTTGAACTTCAAAAAGCAAGAGCAAGAGCACATATTTTAGAGGGTTTAAAAATTGCTCTTGATAATATTGATGAAGTAATAGCTTTGATTAAAAATTCACCAGATAATCCAACTGCTAGAAATTTATTAATGGAAAAATTTAGACTTAGTGAATTGCAATCAAATGCCATTTTAGATATGAAATTAGGTCGTTTAACAGGACTTGAAAGAGAAAAAATTGATAATGAATTAAAAGAATTACTTGCTGAAATTGAGAGATTAGATCAAATTTTAAAGAGTGAAATTTTATTGGAAAATTTAATTAAAGATGAGTTAAAAGAAATTAGATCTAAATTTGATGTTCCAAGAATTACACAGATTGAAGATGATTATGATGATATTGATATTGAGGATTTAATACCTAATGAAAATATGGTAGTTACAATAACACATCGTGGATACATTAAGCGTGTGCCTAGTAAGCAATATGAAAAACAAAAGCGTGGTGGAAAAGGAAAGGTAGCAGTTACTACTTATGATGATGATTTTATAGAAAATTTCTTTACTGCAAATACACACGATACTTTAATGTTTGTAACAGATCGCGGTCAGCTTTATTGGCTTAAAGTGTATAAAATTCCAGAAGGTAGTAGAACAGCTAAAGGTAAAGCTGTGGTTAATCTTATCAATCTTCAAGCAGATGAGAAGATTATGGCTATTATTCCAACTACTGATTTTGATAAGAGTAAATCATTATGCTTTTTTACTAAAAATGGCATTATTAAACGCACTAATTTGAGTGAATATCAAAATATTAGAAGTGTAGGAGTTAAAGCGATTAATTTAGATGAAAATGATGAATTAGTTACTGCCATAATTGTTATACAAGATGAAAATGAAAAACTAGAATTGCAAAATGATGAGAATGAAGAAGCTTTAAGCGAGGAGATTGAAGAAAATATAAAAGGTAAAATGCTTTTTGCAGTTACTAAAAAGGGTATGTGTATTAAATTTTTACTTTCAAAAGTAAGAGAAATTGGTCGTGTTAGTAGGGGTGTAACGGCTATTAAATTTAAAGAAAAAGATGATGAATTAGTAGGTGCAGTTGTAATTGAAAACAATGAACAAGAAATTTTAAGTGTAAGTGCAAAAGGTATAGGTAAACGCACTAATGCTGGTGAGTATAGATTGCAAAGCAGGGGAGGTAAAGGTGTCATTTGTATGAAACTTACTTCAAAAACTAAGGATTTAATTAGTGTTGTAATCGTCGATGAAAGTATGGATTTAATGGCTTTGACAAGTAGTGGTAAGATGATTCGTGTTGATATGCAAAGTATTAGAAAAGCTGGTAGAAATACAAGTGGGGTTATTGTAGTAAATGTTGAAAATGATGAAGTTGTAAGTATTGCTAAATGCCCTAAAGAAGAAGAGCTAGAAGACGATATTAATACAGATTTGACTCTAGAATAGAATTCTTGGAATGCTTTTTGCTATCTTTTAAGAAATCAAATAAATTGAAGGTGTTCAAAATGAAAAAACTTATTTTAACGTTTTGTTTAGTTCTAGGTTTTAGTGCTTGTGCATTAGATCAAAGAGGTATGAGTACTAGCAAGAATCGAATGTCTGCTTCGACTACTCCAACTGATGTTGTGGTTCAAAAGGTAGATAAAGATGATGTTCGTAGTATCATTCGAGAAGAAAAAATGCTTGCAAATGATACAAATACCGATAGTGATTTAACTTTCACTGCAGTTGGAGAAGGTATAGCTCCGTTGAATACGGTTTCTGTAGGTCAAGCTTTAGCTTTAGCTAAAAGGGCAGCTATTACCGATGCTTATAGACAATTGGCTAGTAAATTGTATGGTGTGAGAGTTAATGGTAAAGATACGGTAAAAGACGCTATGCTTAAAAGTTCAACTATTACAGCTCAAGTAAATGGTCTTATTAAAAACGCAAGTGTTGTTGATCAAGATTTTAAAGATGGACTTTATAGAGTAAATGTAGAATTAAAAATCGATTCAGACAAGTGGAAAGAATTATTTGCTTACTAATTTGTTTGTGTTTTTTTAAAGTTGTTGCTCAAGATGAATTTATATTTTGGGCAGAACTTTCTAATAAGAATTTAATGCTTTTTCATCAAAATGAGACTATTTCGATGGCGATGACAAAAAGTAAAAATAAAAAATTAGAATTTGCATGTGAGATTCCTTATAGTAGTAAAGATTTTATAACTCGTGGTAATGTTGGTAGAATCAGCAAAGAAGGAATGACTAAAATAGACAAATTTAATTTTTTAAATACCCATAAAAGTGATTTAATTGATTGCTTTTTAAATTCTAAAATTGATGTAAAAGATTTTACAAATACTAATTTAGCTTCAGCTCAAAGTGAAACTTATGTCAAAATTTTACCTCTTAGATTTATAGTGGAATTTGGTGATTATAGCTTTTTTATATATTATTTAAAATAATATGAAGTTTATTTTTATTACTTTATTGTTAAAATAAATAAAAAATATAGAGTTAAGATGAAAAGTATTCCTATATATTTGTTATTTAAATATTTACGTTTTGATAAAGATCAACCTTTTATAATGTTATCTAAAATTTTAGCTTTTTTAGGTGTAAGTGTTGGTTTGTGTGTTCTTTTAGTGGCTATGGCTATAATGAATGGTTTTGATAAAGAATTTGAAAGAAAACTTTTTACTATGAATTATCCTATATCTATTTTGCCACGTTTTGGAGCAAATGTAGATGAAAAATTGTTACAGGATTTAAGATCAAAATTTCCAGATTTAATTTTTAGTCCTTATATTAGCACTCAAGTAATAGCTAGAAATGATTTTAAAATAGAAGGAGGAGTGCTTTTTGGAGTAAATTTTGATGATGAGAAAAAGATTAATAAAATAATAAGCAATGCTTTAGAAAAAAAAACTATTCAAAATTTTGAAATTTTAATTGGTAGTGGCTTAAAAAATGAATTTAATCTTGCTCTTGATGACAAAATAACACTTATTTTTTCAAATTTAAATGCTAGTGGTTTATCATTGATACCACAAATAAAACGTTTTGATGTGAAAGCTTCTTTTTCATCTGGTTTATTAGCCTATGATAAGGCTTATATGTATGTAAATATAAAATCTTTAGCAAAAATTTTATCTTATCCTCAAGGGGTTTATGATGGTTTGCATGTATATTCTAAAAATCCATTTGAAGATATAAAACTTATAAAAGAATTTTTAGATGCTAAATACATTACTATTGGTTGGTGGGAGCAAAATGGAAATTTTTTTGCAGCTTTAGCTCTGGAAAAAAGAGCACTTTTTATAGTGTTAATGCTTATAATATTAATCGCAAGTTTGAATATAGTTAGTTCTTTGCTTATGATAGTTATGAATCGACGTAACGAGATAGCTTTGCTACTATCATTAGGTGTGAGTAAAATTGAGATTAAAAAAACTTTTTTTTCTTTGGGATTTTTAATTGGAGGAAGTGGAATTGTTACTGGTGTCATTTTAGCTGCTGTGGTTTTGTATATATTAGGAAATTTTAATATTATTTCTTTACCAAGTGATGTATATGGTATGAGTAAATTACCATTAGAGCTTTCGGCAATTGATTTTTTGGTAACTATTTTAGGTGCTGTTATTATTGTTGCTTTATCTTCGTATTATCCTGCTAGAAAAGCTGCTCAAGTAAATATCTTAGATACCTTAAGAAATGAGTAAAATACATTATTTATTTAAGAATTGTTTAATTTCATTATAGAAATTTTCATAACTAATATCATTAATTGTTTTAACAAATTTTCCATTTTCATCTATAAGGTAAAATTCACCACTATGAGCTATGGAATACTTCATAGCAGAATCTTTTAAAGGAATTTTTTTATAAATTACACCATAATTTTGTGTAATTTTTTTAAGCTCTTTTTCATTTTGTGCAATCAAAGCAGTAGAATTTGGATAAAAATATTGCACCCATTGATTAGATTGAGTTAAATTGTTGTCTCTATTTGGATCTAAAGATATAAATAAAATATGTGCTTGGTTATTGGTGTCTAGTTTGGTTAAAATTTTACCAATTAATGCTAACTCCGTAGGGCATATATCAGGACAATATGTATAACCAAAATATACGATTAATTTCTTTCCCTTAAAATTTTTTAAACTTAGCATTCCTTTTTCAGAATTTAAGTAAAAATCATATTTGTTATTTTCAATATATTTAATTAAAACAAAAAAAGAACTAATTATACATATTATTAAGATAAGGTAAATTTTTTTCATAATGTTACCTTTTTACATCAAAATCAAAATAGAAATCGAGTGCTTTTTCATTTTCAAAAAATTCTATTCTAAAACGCATTATATCTAAAGTGCAGGAGCTTAATACTAGTTTTGCTTGATAAGAATTATTAATTTTTTTAAATTTAGGAATGATATCTCCCATATACATATTTAGTCCATAAACTCTTGCATTTAAATTATTAAAATTTCCAAGATTATTAATGATTAGTTTGAGTTCGCTCATAGAAGAAATTGGTTTTGGATTTAAAGAAACTGATACTTTTTGTCCATTAAAATCATAGTTGCAATCTTGAATATTTAAATCACAATGCAAAGGGTTTAAAGTGGTGATAAGCTCTCGTTTTTTTTCTTGATTGTTTTTAGTATAAGTGTAAGCCATAGCTATTAAAATGATAATAGCTATAGCAAAAATAAATAATTTTTTCATTATTTTGTAATATGTTTTGAATGAATATCTTTCAATGTGATGGTGCTATTATCATCAAAATAAAGTGTTAAATCAGCTTTTGTATTTTCAGTTACATTTTGATTAAGATTTAATGCCATAATGTGTTTTCCTCCTGGTTTTAAAGCAGTGCTAGAATTTGCTTTTATAATTATTTTAGGAACTTGCATCATCATTTTTTTACCATTTTCCATAATGTGATCGTGAATTTCAGTTGTATTGCTAAGCGAACTTTCAGCTTTTATAAGTGCAATATCGTTATTTGATTTATTTGTAAGCTCTAAAAAAAATGCTGTTGATTTTGCATTTGGTGGAGTTTGTCTTACATAGGGATCATTTACAATAATATTATTTGCAAAGATATATGAGCCAAGGGCACAAATAGCTAAAATTTTTTTCATAATTTTTCCTTTATTTTTTATTAATACTAAAATATTATACACTCAATAAATTTAAAAATATATTTATTGTAAAAATATTATAATTTAGCTTTTTAATTTTAAATTATGAAAGGTTGGTTTTGTTGTTTAAAATATTATTTTCACTTGTATTTTTTTTCATTTTTGCCAATGCAAATAATCTTGCAAAAATATATTTAAATGAAGGTTTAGAAGCTGTTGAAAAGGTTTTGGAGCAAGAATTAGCATCGAAAGAATTTTGGTCTAAAGAATTAAAAGATAAAAATGTGAGTTTAGGGTATTATGATAATGATGTTGCAATAGTCTTAACAAATAAGGGTGATAAAATCATTAAAGTATTTTATTATAATGATGGAAAAATTGAGAAAAAATTTACACAAAAAGATGTTTTAACAGGTTTATCAGGAGATAAAGAAGTAGAAGGGGATTTAAAAACTCCTATAGGTTTTTATGAATTAGGAAAAAAATTCTATCCGGGGGATTCATATTATGGTCCTTTTGCATTTGCAACAACTTATCCTAATATTTTAGATAAGACTTTAGGCAAAACAGGTGGGGGCATATGGATCCATGGTTATCCATTAGATGGGACACGCTTAGATACATATAAAACTAGGGGTTGTATTGCAGTTCATAATGATTTATTAGAAGAATTTTATAAGATTATAGCTGATAGAAGGACATATGCTATGATAGAAGAAAAAGAAAAGGTTATGACTAATCTTGATGAGATTTCTACACTTCTTGCAAATTTATTTATCTGGAAAGAGAGTTGGCAAAATAATGATATAAAAAAATATTTATCTTTTTATGAGCAAAAAGTTTTTAAACATAATAATAAATATAAATATGAACAATTTGCAAAAACAAAAGAAAGAGTTTTTTCAAGAAATGATAAAAAAAGTATTAAATTTTCAGATTTAAGTATCAGTCCTTATCCAAATATAAAAAATGAAAAGATTTTTAGAATAGGTTTTTATGAAAACTACGATACTAAAAATTATAAATTTAAGGGCAATAAGGTCATATATGTAAGATTGCAAGATAGTAAAATGCAAATTTTAGCTGAACAATAATGGCTTATATAAAATTAGATCGTAAAGCTTATGAATTTAATTTAGATCTAATTGCTTCTAAAGTTAAATCCTATGAGAAAATAATATGTGTTTTTAAAGATAATGCTTATGGACACGGAGCTAAGTGTTTGGCTCCTATTGCAAGAGCTAAGGGTATCAATTTTGTCGCAGTTAAAAATGAATTTGAGGCTATGCAATTACAAGATTTTTTTGATAATATTTTGGTTTTATCTCATATTCCTAATTTTAATGAAAACAAAAAATTTATTTATGCTTTAAATGATAAAAAAGATATTAAAAAAATTAAACCAAACACCAAGATACATTTAGTAATTGATACAAATATGCATAGAAATGGTATCTTGCTTCACGATATAGAAGATGTTTTAAATCAAATAAAAATTTGCCAGTTGAAATTATGCGGTGTGATGATGCATTTTGCAGGAAGTGATGAATTTGATGGAAGTTATTATGTGCAAAAGAAAAATTTTAAACTAGCAAAAGAAAAAATAAAAAAAATACTTGGCGAAGAATCTAAAAAAATTATTTTTCACTCTCATAATTCTGAAGCATTGTTTAGATCTGCTAAATTAGATGATGATGAACATTGTAGAGTAGGTCTTGTGCAATTTGGATATGCTTATTTTAATCAAAATTTACACAAAGTATTAAGTCTATGGGCAAATAAAGTTAGTCAAAGAGTCTTGCAAAAATCTCAAAGCTTAGGCTATGGCGGAAGCTATGTTGCTACAGATACTATAAATATTGCTACTTATGATTTAGGTTATGGAGATGGTTTATTTCGTTATGATGGCAAAAAAGATTTGATTTTACCAAATGGAAAAAAAATACTTGGAAAAATGTCTATGGATAATTTTTCTTGCGAGGATTGTGGTGATGAAATTTGTGTAATAAAAGATGCTAATGAAATGGCACAATTTTTCAATACAATCAATTACGAAATATTAGTTAAGCTTTCGCCATTTTTAAAGAGAATTGTAATTTAAGTTAAAAAATATTAATATATTTTGAAAGGAATGATATGGAATTTTTAAGTTGGGCTATATTGATTTTATTTTTGTTTATAATATCTTTATTGATTA
>NZ_JAHHTD010000025.1 GCF_020024835.1 Campylobacter sp.
CTCTAATAAAGTCAAATCTTTAAATTTATTTTCAATTCTTTCTTTGTATTTGTTTAAAATACCAGATAATATTAAAATACCACCATTTTTTATTTTTTCTTTTAAGTCTTTTTCTAATATTATCAAAATATCTGTAATGATATTGGCGACAACTATATCATATTTTTGTAAGCTTTGATTAACCGAACCAACCCATATTTTATCAAATGCAATATCATTTAATTTAGCATTTTCCTGACTAGCATAAATAGCTAATTCATCAGTATCGCAAGCTTGCACTATAGCACCTAATTTAGCCATAATAATACCTAAAATTCCACTCCCACATCCAACATCAAGACAATGGTCTAATTTTTTTGTGTATTTTTGTATAAATTCTATACAAGTATATGTGCTTTCGTGGTGTCCTGAACCAAATGCTAAGGCTGGATCAATAATGATATTAATTT
Organism: Campylobacter sp.; assembly: GCF_020024835.1. Taxonomy (GTDB): domain Bacteria; phylum Campylobacterota; class Campylobacteria; order Campylobacterales; family Campylobacteraceae; genus Campylobacter_D. Next base: position 450 of record NZ_JAHHTD010000025.1, read on the forward strand.
TATTTTTTATAGGTTTTTGCCATGTGGTATGTATATGTATATTATCTACACTTAAAGCTTTAATCCCTTTTTTATATTCTTCTATCCAGTCTTTATTTTCTTTTCTTTTTATAGTAGAATAAAGAGGAATTTCTAATTGCAACTTTTTACAAAGTTTTTTATGAAAATCTTGTATAGCTAAATGAATGAGCTCTAATTCTTCTTCAGATCTTATATATATACCATCATCTTTTTCTTCAATCGCGTCAATACCAAGAGAAAAAATTAGATCAAGGAATAATTTTATATATTCCTTGTCTATTTGAAAAAAAAGTTCATAGTAGTATTTTTGCATAGAATAAGGAATTAACCTTCATTACTTCCTAAGACATCTTCAAGTTTCTCTTTTAATACTTGAGGAGTAAAAGGCTTTACGATATAGTTATTAACACCAGCTTTTAAAGCAGTGATAACTTCAGCTTTACCACCTTCAGTGGTAACCATAATGATAGGCATATCAGCATATTTTTCTTCGGCTCTTACTTTTTTAACTAATTCCAAGCCATTCATTTCCGGCATATTCCAGTCAGTGATCAAAACTTTTATATCATCATTTTGTGAAAGTAAATCCCACGCTTCAAGTCCGTGTTCAGCTTCTAAAACATCTTTGTGTCCCAATCTTACTAAAGTATTTTTGATTATCCTTCTCATTGTAGAACTATCATCAACAACCAATAACTTCACTTTTTTTCCTTTGTTTGATTTCAATCACATTTTTTAAAAATGCAATTTTATCGTTTTTATTTATATTAATCAAGTAAAATCCAAATTATATCATTTAAAATAAAACAAGATTTAATTATTCCCCATTTTTATTATGATTAAATTCAGGAACAATTTCTTTTAAAACTTGAGCTGGATTTGTAGATTGGACTAATCTTTGTATGTCCATATTTAATTTATCTAAATTTTGAATTTCACTAGTGGTAACAAAAATACTTTCGTATTTAGTTTTTACATCATCTTCGTGAATTAAAAGCTCTTCGTATAATTTTTCACCTTTTCTTAATCCAGTAATTTTTATATCTAAATTTTTATTAGATAAAAGTAACATTTTTTTTGCTAAATCCATTATTTTTACCGGCTTTCCCATATCTAATACAAATAATTCTCCGCCTTTTGCGATCGCAGCAGCTTGTAAAACAAGTTGCACGGCTTCATCTACTAGCATAAAATAACGCATAATTTCAGGATGAGTTAGGGTTATAGGTTTGTTTGTTGCAATTTGATTTTTAAATTTAGGTATGACACTACCGCTTGAGCCTAAGACATTTCCAAATCGGACACAAGCTACTTCAAAATTTGTTTGACTAGAACTTAAAGCGTATAATTCGCAAATTCTTTTTGTACAACCCATAATATTAGTTGGACGAACCGCTTTGTCGGTGCTTATCATAACAAATTTATTGACATTATATTTTTTAGCAATATCAATTAAATTTTTAGTCCCAATTATATTATTTAAGATAGCCGAATGTGGATTTTGCTCACATAAAGGCACGTGTTTATAGGCTGCTGCGTGTAATATAAGATCTATTTTATGATTTGCTAAAAGTTTTTCAAGTGCTTCTTTGTCTAAAATGCTTGTCATTACAACTTCAATTTTTTCTTTATCTGCGCTTAAATCTTCACTTATTTTGTAAAGATTATACTCACTATGATCAAGCATTATTAAGTGTTTTGCGCCAAATTTTATACATTGTTTGCAAAGTTCGCTACCTATAGTTCCTCCAGCTCCACTAACTAAAACAATTTTATTTTTCATAAAATTAATCACACAAGCATTGTCTAAATCTTTTGGTTTTCTAGCAAGTAAATCTTCTATGCTAATATCTCTTGCTTCATTTTGAGTAAAAGAAAAAAGTTTTATATCGTTTATACCATAAGATATTAATTCATCAAATAAGGATTTTAGTTCATCTTGTTCTAATTTTAAAGCAATAATGGCTGTATGGACACCTTCTTGAGTATATTTTTTAATAGCTTTTTTATTTTCTACTATAAATTTATCACAATATGTTCCTATTAAATTTTTACGTTCATCAACCACAGCTACTGGGAAAAGTCCTAAATTTCCTTCTTTAGCTCCTTTTAAAAGATGTAAGGCTTTTGATGTTGCACCTACAACAATACAAGGATATTCTTCGTTATATTTTGGTTTTCTAAAATCAACAAACATTCTTTTGCTAATTCTTAAACTTCCAATTAGCATACAAGAAATTACAAAATCTATGCCAATTACACTTCTTGGGAAGGGATTGAAAAAATCATCATATAAAAAATAAATTCCTAAAAATACTAATTCTGCACAAGCTAAAGCTATGACTAATTTTCTTGCTTCATTTAGTGAAAAAAATCTCCACGCTACTTGGTAAATTCTAAGTAATGCTAGAAAAATAATTTTTAATAAAATTAAAATCACAGCACTTTTAAACATTCCCTCATAAAATTCCTTTGGAATATCTGCACTAAAACGTAAGGAAAAAGATAAATATATACTAATTACAAAAAGTAAAATATCAGCACCTAGGAAAAATCCTAAGCGTTTGCTTTTGTAGTCCATTTTAATCCCTTAAAGCTTTTAAAATTAGCATAGAAACTTCTTCTATATCGTGTTTTTGCATAGTTGTTGCACTTGGAAGACAAATTCCATTGCTAAAGAAAAATTCGCTATTTCCATTCAAATACGCATCGTGGTTTTTATATAGTTGTTGTAAATGCATAGGTTTCCATAGCGGACGGCTTTCTATTTGATTGTCTTTTAAAATTTGGATTATTTTTAAAATTTTATCTTGTATTTGAATATTTTTGTTTTCACAAATGCAATGTTTTTCATAGGTATTAAGTTTATTTATATTAAAATCAAGCAAAGCAGTGCTAAGCCAACGATTCGATTTAGAATTTTCCAATTCATCTAAAAAGGTAAATTTTTCACTTAAAAATTCTTTATACCATTGGTAAATTTGACGCTTTTTTTCCACTCTTTCATCTAAAACTTCCATTTGTGCTGTCCCTATAGCACCTAATATATTGCTCATTCTATAGTTATAGCCATATTCTTTGTGTTCATAATGTAGGCAATTTTCTCTTGCTTGAGTGCTATAAAATCTTGCTTTTTCTAATAAATCTTTATTTTCACTTACTAGCATACCACCACCTCCTGTTGTGATGATTTTATTGCCATTAAATGAATATACGCCAAAATCTCCAAAAGTACCTAATGCCTTATTATTATAAAAACTTCCTAATGCTTCTGCTGCATCTTCAATTAAATAAATTTCATTTTCTTTACAAATTTGAACAATTTCATTCATTTTAGAAGCATTGCCATAAAGATGAGTAAGTATGAGTGCTTTAGGCTTTTTAGGACTTTCTTTTATAGCTTTTTTTAATAAATTTACGTCTAAATTATATGTTTGATCACAATCTATAAACACAGGTGTAGCATTCATATAAGAAATTGGAGCGACCGAAGCTATGAAAGTAAAGCTAGAGGCAAGAACGATATCACCTTGCTTGATTCCTAAAACTCTAAGTGCTAAATGTATAGCCGCAGTGGCTGCATTTAGTGCTAAAGCATTGGAACTTTTTGTATAATTTTTTATGCTTTGTTCTAAAGCATTTACAAATTCCCCTAAAGGTGCTATATAATTGCTTTTAAAAGCTTTATTGATGTATTCTAACTCTTTACCACTCATATGTGGTGCAGATAAAAAAAATCTCATTTTAATCCTTTATTTTTTTTGCAGGAACTCCAGCATATACGCCTTTTGAAGTTATATTATTAATTATAACTCCTCCAGCACCTAAAATCACATCATCATTTATACTTAAACAAGGAATTACGCTTGAGTTAATTCCTAAAAAACATCTTTTGCCTATTTTAACAGCTCCGCCAAGTTTAGCACCTACGCTAATATGCGTAAATTCATCTACAAAACATTCATGTTCAACCACACAAGCACTATTTAAGATCACACATTTTTTTATATAAGCTTTTGCATTGATTATAACATTAGGCATAATTAAAATACCTTCATCGTCTAAAGATGCCTTTGTGCTAATAATAGCACTTTTGTGTATCAAATTTACTAATTTAAAACCATCTTTTTTAACTTTTTTAAAAATTTTTTCTCTTATAATATTAGAACCTATGGCTACGAACATATCGTGCTTTTCTAATTTAGATGAGTATTGCAAACCTTTATTATCATCTAAAAAAATGATATTTTTATACCCCATATTTTTAGCTACATCAGCACAAACTAAGCCGTGCCCGCTAGCTCCATAAATATAAATACTTTTAGTTGTGTCCATTGAATTTGTCCGTTGTTGCTGTTCCTTTTTTATTAATATCACTGCATTTTAATACTTTTATGATAGTCATAAAAAATATTTTTAGATCAAATAAAAAAGAACATTGATTGACATATTCTACATCAAATTTAAATTTTTGTTCCCAAGATATAGCATTTCTTCCATTAACTTGTGCCCATCCTGTGATACCAGGTCTTACATTATGGCGTTTTTTTTGCTCATCATTATACAAAGAAAGATATTCAGCTAGTAAGGGTCTAGGGCCTATAAAACTCATATCGCCTTTGAGCACATTAAAAAGTTGAGGTAATTCATCTAAACTTAAGTTTCTTATTAGTTTTCCAAAAGGTTTTAAACGTATCTCATCACTTAATAATTCTCCATTTTCATCTTTTTCATCACTCATAGTTTTAAATTTATAAATATAAAATATTTTTTCATTTAGCCCTGGTCTTGCTTGTTTGAAAATTATACTTCCTTGGATTAGTTTTAAAATAAGAGCTATAAATAAAATAAAAGGTAAAAATATAATTAGTAAAATCAAAGCAAGACAAAAATCAAATACTCTTTTTAATCCATTTTTATACATCAATAAATCCTTTATAAAAATTTATGTATTCTAAGGCAATATTATCTTCATCATAATTTTGAGCTTTTAAAAAAGCATTTTTAGCTAAAGTTTCTCTTAATACTAAATCTTCTAATAAAATTTGAATTTTTTCTGCTAAATCTTTGCTATCTTTGCATTTGCAAATTAAACCATCTATACCATTTTCCACTGCTTCAATACAACCTTCAGCATCACTTACTACGCAAGCTTTTTTACAAGCCATAGCTTCTAAAATAGTTTTTGGGTAGCCTTCTTTATAGCTTGGCAGGACAAAAATATCACATAAATTTAGTAATTTTGCAATATCTTTTCTAGCTCCTAAATAAAATACTTCTTTTGAATTTAAAAATTCAAGTGGTGCGCAAGATTTATTATCATCTCTTCCTCCAACTAAAATAAAATTTGCTTTTTCTTTTAAAATCGAAGCAGCCGTGTAAAATTCTTTGATTCCCTTATGCCATAATGCTCTTGAAATCATTAAAACTATCGGTTTTTGCGGTATATTAAATTCATTTAAAAATATTGTTTTTTCTTCTAAAGGAATTTTTAATGGTAGATATTGTTTTAAATTTACTCCTACAGATTTAATAATTTTGATTTTATTTTGTTTTAAACCTAAATTTTTCATAAAAAAGGCATTGCTTTCATTGACGAAAATAAAACCATTAGCTAGTTTAAAGGAGATTTTGTATAAAAAATTAATTCCTGATCTAACTAATTTACTTTTAAAATCATCATCAATATAAAAACTCCCTAAACCTTCAACTAAACTAAAAGTATATTTTATACCAGCCATTTTTGCAGCTATTATGCCTATAGTATTACTCTTATGCGCACTTGTTTGTAAAAAATCTAAATTTAACTTTTTTAGAGTATTTTTTAAACTTAAAAGATTTTTTAAAATTATAAAAGGATTAACACTAGATCTTGCAAGCTCGTAATGACAGATATTATAGCCTTGCTTAGCAAGTTCTAAAGAAAAATCATCTTTTGGAGTGATGATAAAAACTTCGTGATTTCTTTTAAGTAAAGCTTTAATGAGTGCTAATCTAAAATAATACACGCTCATAGCACTATGGGTTAAAATTCCTATTTTCATTTTTTTAACCTATAAATTTTAGCTCTTGTATCGTCAATGACTTGCTCATACAAGTCTTTATCGTATTGATTGAGTAAAAACATTTGTATATAAGTGCTATTGTAAAGATTTTCATCTAAAATAATGAAGCTTTTATATTCTCTTAAAAATAATAAATAAATTTGAGATTTTGGATCTATTTCATTATAAAAATACTTACCATTTGTAATGGATTCAATATCTACAAATGCTTTTAAAGCAATGGTTGTTCCTTCTATTTTTAAGGCTCTAAAATCATTAACAATTTCAACTCCATTATCAAGCATTACTGATCTTGAAGCTTGATCTTGAGCTATGGCATTAGCTTGAGAGAAAAATAAGCTTTTTTCTTGATTTCCTGTATCTGGGTTGGTATTAGCAAATTGAGCTACAATAGGCATAATACTTAGCATTCTATAAGGCATATAAATATAAATATCTCTAGTTTTTTTATGAAAATTAAAATTTTTATCACTAATTTTTTCAAAAAAATCTTTGGCACTAGTTTGATTATAATCTTTAATCATAGCTTTTAAAATATCAGGGTAGTTTTCTTTAAAGGATTTTTCGGTATATTCTACACTAAGTCTTGCCATATTTGCAGCAGAAACAGGATCTTTACTTAGTATAAAAGAAGAAAAGAAATTATCCTTTCCTAAATGTTTTCCACCATCAATTAAAGTTTTAACATCACTAAAATATCGTATAGGATAACCATAATCCCACCAAGCAACAACATAATCTTCTCTTTGTGCTTTTTGCTTTAAATCATTTAAAATTTGTGCTTCATAAGAAGTAAAAACGGTGGAAGATTTGTAATTATATATGTGTATTATGGCAGGTATTAATGCAAAAATACTTGCAAAAATTAAAACGATATTAATATCTTTAAAATTAGAAAGTATTTTCTTTTTTTGCAAAAATGTAATGAAAATATGTAAAAAATATCCAAAGCCTAAGGCCATTACAGGAACTGCATATATGGTAAATCTAAGTCCGGCTATTAAAGCTACAAAGCCTAATGCAAGCATAGGTAAAGCTAAAATCATACTTTTGTGTTTTTTGCATAAAAAAAACAAACCTATAAAAGATAAGACAAATACTGCTATACTCGAACTAATTCTTTGCATAAATACTTCAAGGCTTATGGTATTTACTTCCATAATAGTTTCATTGACATTAAAATATAAAAATGCACTCTCTTTTAAATCTTGGACATCATCAGATTTAAAAATATAAAATTTAAGTTGATATAAAATTGGATCTAATCCACCACTTAAAAATAAAATCAAAATACTTGTGAAAATTAAACCACAAATCATATAAAAATTAATTTTTTCTTCTTTTAAAACAAAAATAGCAAACAATAATACGATTAAAGTTAATTTATAATACCAAACTAACATACTCAAAGCTATAATCATCACTATAATAGCTAAGTAAAAAATTTTTTCTTTTCTATGAAATATTAAAGTGTAAAGTGTAAAAAGTCCTATCATAGCAAAATTTAAAGAATAACTAGATGGATACCACCAAAGATAAATCATTATAAAAAAAGGACTTAAAAGTAATGTAAAAACATCTTTATTTATAGTCAATCTTATAAAAGAAAATAAAATTAACATCGGCAAAACAAGGACTAGCATATCAGTATCATAATAGCCACTCATTGTGCGATTGTAATAACTATTTGCAATGCTTGCTAATAAAGCTGCTATAAAGCCATAGGTTGTTAGTTTGTATTCTCTTGCTATTAAGATTATAGGAATGACTATTAATGATGCAAAAAAAGTGCTCATATAAACCATAATGCTTTCAAGATTAAAAGGCAAGATTTTATAAAGCCAATAAGTTAAAGTAGAAAGTGAGCTATCAAAATAAGATAAGTCATTTAGCTGATGAAATCCAGCTATCATATCTCTTGCACCTTCTGCAAAAGCATATCCATCATTAGTTGTAATCATCAATTGATCATTGAAGAAAAATTCATAAAATTCACTTGCCCAAGTTATCCAATAAAGTCTGCATAGCACACTAAAAATAAATGCGATGAGAATTAGAATACAAGTATAAAAAATAGAATTATTTTCAATATAGTTTTGTTTTAATTTCATTTTAAGCCTTATTAAAAAAATCAAAAAGTTTTTTAGCAATTTGAATTTTATCAAAGTCTTTTGCTCTATCAAATGCCTTGTTTTTATAGTTTGTTTTTAAATTTGTATCATTTATCATTTTTTCTAAACCTTTTTGCATAGCATATTCATCATCAACTTTGACTAAAAGTCCAAATTTGTTATCTAAAAATAATTCTCTTGCTCCACTTTTATGATCAGTGCAAAGCACGGCAGTATTGCAAGCTAAGCATTCTATTAATACATTTGAAAAACCTTCAAAAGAAGAAGCAAAAGCAAAAAAATCACACTTGCTCATATATTTGTAAGGATTATTATCAAAGCCGAGTAAAAATACTTTATCTTCTAAATTTAATTTTTTAATCAAAGATAAAAGTTCATCTTTTAAAATTCCTTCTCCTAAGATTACAAGCTTTAAATCTGTTTTAACTTTTGCATAAGCTTTAATAAGCATAGAATGGTTTTTTCCATAATCTAACCTACCAACACTTAGTATAAATGGCTCTTTAAAATCGATACTTTCTTTTGATTTTTCTATAATATTTTCTATGTCTATAGCATTATATAAAATATCACATTTGTTTGCGTGGATATTAAAATTTTGTAAAAGATCTTCTTTGTTTCCTAAAGAATTAGCTAAAATCAAATCAGCTTTGTTATATAAATTTTTAATCAAAAATTTGTTGATAAAAGAATTTAAGTTATTGTGTTTATATATAACACTTGGAGTAGTGCATTCGTTAATGATAAGAGTAGATTTTAAACCCAAGATTTTAGCTATTAATGCTATATAATTAGGACGATTTAATAAGACAAATTGTAAATTAATGTCTAATTTTTCACATAATTTTTTATATTTTAAAGCTAATATAGGAAGTTTTAAAAATTTATATAAATTATTTTCGTTTGGAGTTGATTTTTCAAGATAGTGAATATTTACTTCAGGTATTTCATAAGAGATTTTATCATTCATTAAAATCAAATGAATTTCGTATTTTAAATTAAGCATTGGAAGTAAGGTTGAAACGACTCTTTCTGCTCCGCCACTACCTAATGAGTATATAAAAATCGCAAGTTTTTTCATCATTTAGCCCTTATTTCATTTATCAAATTGATCCATTTATTTGCTACATTATTAACTTCATAATCTTTACATCTTTTAAGAGCATTTAATACTAAATGTTGTCTTAAATTTTCATCTTGCATAAGTAAATTAAGCTTTATGCTTAAGTCTTTATCATCATTTATATTAACTAATAATCCATCGTAATTATCGTTAATTAAATCCTTATGTCCGCTTAAATATTTTGTGCTAATGCGTGCAACTTGAAAATATAAACTCTCTAATAAAATAGTCGGTAATCCTTCAATATATGAGCAAAGGCAAATAATTTTAGCTTTTTCATAAAGTGCTTGTATATTAGATACTTTGCCTAAAAAATTGATTTTTAAATTAAGTTCATTTGCTTCGTTTTGAAGTTGTTCTTTTAATTCCCCATCTCCTGCGACTAAAAATTCATAATTATTTTGTAAATTTTTATCTAATCTTGCTATGGCTTTTAAAAACATTGAAGTGTTTTTATTGTGATCAAGTCTTCCTACAAATAAAACTATATTTTCTTTTTTTAGTTCATTTTTAGTAAGTTCAAAATGGCAAGGATTAGGCATATTTACCACTTTTTTAACAAATTTCTCATAATAATTTTTATCATCATTGCTAAGCACGGTTAAAGCATCAGCGTATGGAAAACTAAAATTACGTAAAAATTTCCAAATTTTTGATTTTAAATAAGCGTGTGAGCTATGTTCGCTGATAATCAAAGGTGTTTTTAATCCTTTTTTAGCCCAAATGCAAGCAATATTAGTTGTATCTAAAAATGAAATAAAAACATCGCTAGAATTTTCTTTTAAAATTTGTTTTAAAGCTTGAAATTTTTTAATGCGTGAGGCGATTTTGTTGTAAATAGTGGAAAAATCAAATTGTTTGAGTGTGAGTAATTTTATAGTTGAATTTAGTTTGTAAAAAGATTCTTCTTTGTGGAATTTGATGATAGTGATATCGTGTTTTTTGCAAAGCTCATTTGCTAAAGTTACTAAAACTCTTTCTGCTCCACCTGAATTTAAAGTCGCAATAATGAAGCATATTTTCATTTTTTTTCCTTTAAATTACCACGATCAACTTCAAAAACTCTGTCGCATTTTTGTATGGTAGATAGTCTGTGTGCTATGATAATTAAAGTTTTATCTTGAGAAATTTTATAAATTTCATCCATAATTTTTGCTTCACTTTCTTGATCTAAAGCACTAGTTGCCTCATCTAAAACTAAAATTTGAGGTTGTTGATAAAGTGCTCTTGCTATGGCTATTCTTTGTCTTTGACCACCGCTTAAAAATGAACCTGAATCTCCCACTTTAGTGTAAATTCCGTGTTCGAGTGAATTTACAAAATTTTCAAGATTAGCTTGTTTGATAACTTGCTCTAAGAGTTTTTCATCAATTTCTTCTCCAAAGCTGATATTTTTAGCAATAGAGTCATTAAAAAGGTAAATTTGTTGAGGAATATAGCCAATTTTACTTCTAAAACTTTTTAGATTATTCTCATCTAATTTTACTCCATCTATAAAAATAGCTCCATTATTTGGCTTTAAAAGTCCTATTATAAGATCTACTAAAGTGCTTTTTCCACTACCACTTTTTCCTATAAATGCTATTTTTTCATTTTTTAAAAGTGTGAAATTTAAACCCTTAAATAAATTTCTCTTGCCTTTATAAGCAAAAAATAGATTCTTAAGCTCTATTTTTTCTTTAAATTCTATATTTTTATTTCCTAGTTTTTCTTCTTTTTCGTTTAAGATATCATAAATAATATCTAAAGAATTTTTATAATAAATAATTTCATTATAACTAGTGATAATGCGATTTGCACTAGGCATTAAACGATAAAGTGCAACTACAAAAATAGTTATAGTCGCTAAAATAGAGGAAATATCACTTTCATATCTTAAAACTAAATATACAACAATCAAGCAAAGCATACAAAAACCCATACCTTCAAGATAAATTCTTGGTATGCTTGATATGCTTTCATTGCTAATATTTGCTTTAGCAAAAAGTTCGCTTTGAAGTTCATATGATTTTTGTATGCTTTGTTCTTTCGTTTTTAATTTTATAATTTTAAAATTATTTAAATTTGCATTTAAAATTTCAAAATAATTTTTCATAGCTTCTTCTCTGGCAAAGCTCGCTTTTTTCACTAATGGCGAAAGAAGTTTTATCAAAATAAAGGCATTTAATAATAAAAAAACACTTAAAATTAAAGTAATTTTATAATTGATTATTAACAAAAGAGTATAAAGCAAAAATACCACAAAACTTTCACTTAGCATTAGCAAAAATGCACTTATTAGCGTGCTTAAGTGAAAAACCTCTTGAGTGATAGTTTTTAGAAGCTCTGATTGATTTTTATTGGTAAAATTTTCATATTCAAGGTGAAGATATTTGTTGAAAATTCTACAAGCAAAAGTATGATAACGCCCTTTAGAAAAACAAGCTAACAAATGGAAATAAAAAGCATTTAAAAAAGCTCTAAAAATATAAAAGATTATTAAAATACAACCAAAATAAGCCACAAGTTTATATGAGGGTAAATTCAAATACTCATAAATAGGTTTAAAATAAGAACTTTTTTCTAAAAGCTCAAAATCACTTGCTATAGAAACAAAGGGCATAATCAAAGATATAGCAAAACTTTCAATAAATCCTATAAAAATAGAAAATACAAGTAAAGCAAATAAAAATTTTTTATCGTGAGAATTAAGTATAAAAAATAATTTTTTTAACACTGCTTTTCCCACTCATAAGCACTTTTGCAAATTAGCTTTAAATCATCAAATTTTGGCTTCCAAGAAGTTAAAGTTTTGATTTTATTAGCATTTGAGATTAAAACTGAAGGATCTCCTGCTCTTTTTAAAGCGTATTCAACTTTAAAATCAACACCGCTTACTTCTTTCATTGTTTGAACTACTTCTTTGACGCTAAATCCGTGTCCATAGCCTACATTAAAGATATTGCTTTGATTGTTTTCTAAATAAGCTAAAGCTGCTAAATGAGCACTTGAAATATCATCAACGTGGATAAAATCTCTAATGCAAGTGCCATCTTTAGTATCATAATCTGTGCCAAAGATATAAAGTTTATCTCGTTTTCTAGCTGCTACTTCAGCAGCAACTTTTATAAGCAAAGTAGCTTTTAAATAGCGTTGTCCTATAGGGTAATCCATACAAGCTCCAGCTACATTAAAATATCTTAATATGCAGTATTTAAAATCAGGATTTGCCATATTTGCATCGCGTAATACTTGCTCACTCATTAATTTGCTATAGCCATAAGGATTAATAGGAGCTAGCGGACTTTGTTCATCTACAACTGGAGTTTGTGGCTCGCCATAAGTAGCAGCAGTTGAGGAAAAGATAAATTTTTTTACACCTGTTTCTAGGCAAGTTTGGATTAAATTACTTGTATTAGCAGTATTATTCATATAATATTTAAGCGGATTTTGCATACTTTCAGGCACTTCTATGCTTGCAGCAAAATGCACTATAGCGTCAAATTTTTCTTCTTTAAAAATTTTTTTGATTTTAGTAAAATCACTTAAATCTTGTTCAAAAAATTTAAAAGTTTTAATTTTTGAAAGCTCATCAAGACTAATCTTGCTTCCTTTTGAAAGATTGTCTAAAACACAAATTTCATTGTCAGTTTGTAAAAATTGTCTTAATGTGTGAGATCCTATATATCCTGCTCCACCAGTTATTAAAATTTTCATATTTTGCCTTTTTTGCATTTAGTTTTTTAAATTTTAATATACATTTATTAATTAATTCAAAATTATATTTTTTTCTCTTTCTATAGCCTCTAAAAAAGGTTTTTGATAGCTTTTTGTGGTAAGTTTTAAAAGCTCTTCTTTAAAATTTTCTAAAATATTTAGATAATCTTCTTTTGTGATATTTGCTTTAATGAGTTCATATTTTAAAAAAAGCATATAGGTATTTAGCACATCACTTTCGCAGTATTCGTGAATTTTTTCAAGTTCATTTGCATAAAAAAGTTCTAATACTTGATCGCCACTAACATCGTATTTTCCTGGTAAATTTGCCATAGTACAAAGCGTATCAAGTTTTAATCCTTTTTGTCCAAAACTTCCTAAAGATTCTAATAAATCACAATGCTTATTTTCAGCATATTTGCTTTTATAATTATCCCATTTATCACTTATATCTAAGTAAGCACTTGCGTCAATATTATATTTTAAAGCTCTAATTACAAGTAATGGCATATCGTAATTTTTTCCGTTAAAACTAATTAAGCGGGGTTGAGATTTTTTTATAAAATTAAAAAAATCTTCTAGCATTTGTTTTTCATTTTCACCTTTGATTTTATTAACTTTTATAAAATTTCCAAATTTATCTGCTATAACCGCACAAATACTAACTATTTTATGAAAAGGCAAGGGTAAAAATTCATTTCCGCTTTCTTCTTTTTGTTTTTGTAAGGCTTGCTTGCTTATACTTAAATCATCTCCATTAAAATGATAAATTTGCTTAATCAACTCTACATCGGGTATGCTTTCACAATCAAATACGCATATATATTCTTGCATTATCAACCTTTTTTAAATAATATTTGATAAAATCATAACAAAAAATTAAAAATTAAAGTTATAAATGAAAATAGGTCTAGTAAAATTATCAGCACTTGGGGATATTATCCATACTGCTATCGTGTTGCAATTTATCAAAAAACATCTTCCAAAAGCTAGTATTGATTGGTTTGTAGATAAAAAATTTGCGAGTTTATTACAAGATCATCCTATGATTGATGAAGTTTATGCCTTGCCTTTAAAGGAAAAAAAAATTAAGGAATGTTTTTTTATTCTTTTAGAAGCTAGACAAAATCAATACGATGTCGTGATTGATTTACAAGGTTTAATTAAGTCAGCAATAGTAAGTAAATTTTTATGTGCAAATACTTTTGGATTTGATCAAGATAGCATAAAAGAGAGTTTTGCAAGTAATTTTTATAGACATAAATTTGCTTGTAATTATGAAGAAAATATCATAGTGCGTAATTTGTCTTTAGTAGCTTATGTCTTAAATGAGCATTTTGAATATGAGGACATTAGGCTAAAGCAAAGTTGTTTTTATGTAGATGATGATTTAAAAGATGAGCTAGAGCAAACACTTTCATTAAAAGAAGCAAGTTTAACTATACTAATTCACGTAGGATCATCAATGCCTAATAAAATTTATCCAAAAGAGCGTTTGACTTTACTTTGTAGAATGCTTTTAGAGCATTTTGCAAATGCAAAGATTTTACTAGGTTGGGGTAGTGCAGATGAATTTAATTTTGCTAAAGAAATAGTTTTAAATTTAAAGCACTTAAAGATAGATTTGGCACCAAAATTGAATTTAAGTCAATTATGTGCTTTGACTAAGGCGGTTGATTTGATTATCGGTAATGATAGCGGTCCTACTCATCTTGCTTTTGCTTTAAATAAGCCTTCTATTACTATCTTTGGAGCTACTCCAAGCCAGAGAAATACTTATGAAACAGCTATAAATAAAACAATTAATGCTGGTAAAAAAATACTTTACTCAAAGCACATAGATAAAAGTGATTTTTGCATACAAAATATAGATGAAAAAGATATTTTTAAATTAGCTTGTGAGCTTTTGGAAAAAAAATGAATTATATTTATTTGAGTCTTTTTTATATTTTAAAATTTTTAGTTAGTTTTTTACCTAAAAAAATACTTTATAAGTTTGCTAATTTAGTAGCTTTATTAAGTTATAAATTTAACAAAAAACACCGAAAAATCATCGATATAAATCTTAAAATTTGTTTTCCTGATAAAGATGAGAATTGGCGTGATGAAACTAGTCTTAATATCTATAAAAATTATGCTAAATTTGGTATAGATTTTATAAAAAATCAAAATGCTAACAAAAAAGATATCATTGATAAAATTTGTTTTGAAAATGAAGAAGAAATTCTTAAAATCATTCAAAAAAAAATTCCTATCATTGTAACTACGGCTCATTATGGTAATTGGGAGCTTTTAGCTTTACTTTTTGGAGCTAAATTTAAAGGTATTTCTATAGTTGGAAGACCATTAGATAGTAAGATTATGGATAAAATTTTAAGTAAAAATCGTATGCAGTTTAACATAGAACTCATCGAAAAAAAAGGCGGACTTAAAAAAATGCTAAAAGCATTAAAAGAAGGTAGGATACTTGGGATACTAACTGATCAACACGCTAGTGATAATGAAAGTATAAAAATACAATATTTTAATCAAGAAGTGAATTTTATTTCTGGTGCAAGTGTGCTTGCAAAAAAGGTAAAGGGCGTTATTTTGCCTTGTTTTGTGTATCAAAAAAATGAATTTTTTTTTATTAAAACCTTTGAAGCTATGTTTGCAGATGAAAAAAGTATAAAAGAATTAACTTCATATCAAGCAAAATGTTGTGAAGATATGATTAAATTTAAACCTGATGAATATTTTTTCTTTCATAAAAGATTTAAAAATAATATGAATTTGTATAAGGTTTAAATATGGATTTAAAAAAAATTTCTGTGATAATGATTGTAAAAAATGCAAAAAATACTTTAAAAGATTGCTTATTATCAGTTAAAGATTTTGGAGAGATTATTTTGATAGAAAATGAAAGCAGTGATGATACTTTACATATTGCTAAGCAATTTCAAGATGATTATCCTCATTTAAAAATTTATCAAAGTAAATTTATAGGCTTTGGGGCTTTAAAAAATTTAGCTCTTTCTTATGCAAATAATGAGTGGGTTTTTAATATCGATGCAGATGAGCTTGCTAAAGAGGAATTTTTAGATGAACTTGCTAAGATGAAGCTAAAAACAAATCAAATTTTATTTTTACCAAGAGAAAATTTATATAATAATGAGTGGATAAAAGCTTGTGGCTGGTATCCTGATTATGTAATGCGTGTATTTAACAAAACACATACTAGATTTAATGATAATTTAGTTCATGAGAGTTTGATTATCCATAATGATACACAAAAAATTAAATTAAAAAGCGGTTTAAAACACTATGCTTTTAAGGATATAAGTGCTTTGCTTGATAAACTTCAAAGATATTCAAGTCTTTGGGCTTTACAAAATTTACATAAAGATAGTAGTGTTTTTAAGGCTTTAATACGCGGTAATTGGACTTTTTTTAGAAATTATTTTTTAAAAAGAGGAATTTTTTATGGATACAAAGGCTTTGTAATTAGTTTATGCAATGGGCTTGGAGCATTTTTTAAATATATGAAATTATATGAGTTAAAACTACAAAAGCCACAAACTTGTTCTTTAATCATCACAACTTATAATCAAAAAGAAAGATTAGCCTTAGTGCTTGATAGTGTTAAAAATTTAAGTATTTTACCTGATGAGGTTTTAATAGCTGATGATGGTAGCAAAGAAGATACAGCCAAACTTATACAAATTTATCAAAAAGATTTTCCTTGTGTTTTAAGACATATTTGGCAAGAAGATGATGGTTTTAGATTGAGTATGATAAGAAATAAAGCAATTAATGCTTCAAGTGCTGAATATATTATTTTAATAGACGGAGATATGATTTTAGAAAAAGATTTTGTAAAAAATCATTTAGAATTTGCTGAAAAAAAAGTATTTTTACAAGGTTCTAGAGTTATTTTAGATGAAAAAGAAAGTAAGGAACTTTTAGATAAAAATGATTTTAATTTAGCATTTGTTAAAAAAAGTTTTAAAAATCAAAAAAATACTTTTTTAGCTTGGTGTGTGTATAAATTTTCAAAACTTGATAAAAAAATTTTTAAAAAATCACAACTTATTAAGGGTATAAGGGGTTGCAATATGAGTTTTTATAAAAGTGATTTTGAGGCTATTGATGGTTTTAATGAAAAATTTATAGGCTGGGGTAGGGAAGATAGTGAGTTTGTAGCTAGATTTTTATTTAATAATGGCACATTTAAAAGACTTAAATTTAATGCTTTAGCTTATCATATTTATCATAAGGAAAATGCAAAAAATATGCTTGAAATTAATCATAAAATTTATTTAGATACTATAAAAAATAAAAAAATTACTTGGAAAGAAAATGAATAAAAAAGTCGGCGTAGTTATCCCTATATATAATGTAGAAAAATATCTAAGAGAATGTTTAGATAGTGTTATAAATCAAACTTATAAAAATTTAGAAGTAGTATTAGTTAATGATGGAAGCACAGATGAAAATTCACTTAATATAGCTAAAGAATACACTTTAAAAGATGAAAGATTTATTTTATTTGATAAAGAAAATGGCGGTCAAAGCACTGCTAGAAATGTAGGCATAGAATATTTTAGTGGAGAATACAAACTTAAAAACATTACTACACAAATTAACAAAAATTCTTTAATTGAATTTGAACTAAGTGATAGTAATCCTTACAATATATACAAAGCTTATAAAAGCCCTAAAGCTTTTAATAATGAAAAAGATTTAACTAATTTTTCTTACCCTATTATAGATTATATTATCTTTTTAGATAGTGATAATTCTTGGGAATTAAACTGCATACAAGAGTGTGTTCTTAGAATGGGTGATGTTAATGTGCTTTGGTTTAATCATTCTTGCATTTATGAAAAAGGCATTAAAGATAAGGGGCAAATAAATAGAATGGATATTTTTAATTATCACAATGAATGTATTATAAGCCCTAAAGAATATGCTAATAAAGCCATTAACATAGGATCAAAAGACATTTCTTTTGGCTGGAATGGTATGATAGATTTTCATTTTTTAAAAAGCATAAAACTTAAATTTATCGATAAAATCATCAATGAAGATATATATTTTGGTATGGTTTTATTTGCTAATGCTAGTAAAATTTATGTTTTGCCTAAAAGATTGTATCGTTGCATTTTAAGGGCAAATAGCATATCAAATCACGATAAAAAAGTAAGTAAAGAAAATATAACACATTATTTTAATGATATATATGAAAGTTTTAATCAAAATCCAAAAGAAGCTAAAAAATACTTAAAAGCTTATAGTAGAGTAGTAACAGCTTTAAATTTAATAGAATTTTTTAAAGATAAAAATGATGAAAACGCAAAAGCTATTAAAGAAGCATTTTTGTCTTTTTATGCGAAAAAGGCTTTAATGATTAAAAAATTTAAAAAAGACCCTTTAAATTTAAAAAAAGAATTAGTGATTATAAAGCCATTTATTAATTTTACTCTTCCTTATGATATATACAAAATCTGGCATAAGATAAAAAATATCTTTAAAAATTAATCTTGCATAATGATTTTATCTATCATAGAATTTTTCTTTATAGTTTTAAAATGCGTGAGTTTATGTAAGAAACTTTGATTTTTGACTTCACTCCATAAACAAGGATCAAATTTTTCTTTCGCATAAAATTGTAATAAATGACATTCTATATCGCTCATATTTTTGTAGATTTTGTTGGTATAGCCGTGGTTTTTTAGGAGTTCAAAAATGATGTGTAGGACAAAATAATAATGGTTTGTATTGGAATTTTCATTTTCCCAATAATATAAAAGTATATCTTTTAAAGCTTGGACATTTTTGTTATTAGCTTTTGAGATAATAAAACTACTAAGTAATTTAACTTTAAAATCATCATTGTAATTAAAATACCCATAAGAAAAATATCCACTTTTAATAAAACTCTTTAGTTGTTCTTTGCTTGGTTTATTTTGTGCCCTTTCAAAGGCGAAAAAATCCTCCTCGCACAGGCTTTGTGGAATTTTATCACTTAAAAATATATTAGCATCACACCATATCCCTCCATAAGTAGAAAGTAAAGCTACTCTTAAAAGATCTGAAAAGAAAGCGATAGTTTTTTCTCCAAAAAAATTATTTTTTAATTTTTCTTTTATAAGGGGCGGAAAATCAAGATAATTTTCTATATTATCTTTATCTAAAATGATGATAGTATAATCACCCCCCCCCATATGCCTTTGTATAGATTTAAAACATCGATGTATAAGTGGCGAGGCTTGGTCTTTACCTTGATACCAAAATTGCCAAATGATTTTATCATTTTTAAAATGATGTTTTTTTTCAAAAGTAAAATGAGGGATTTTTCCTTCTAAAAAAGGATTGATATAATTAATAGTAAGATAATTTGCTACTTTTGGGTGCTCTATCTTGTAACTTATATGGTTTCTTAACTTTCTTCTTAATGATTTAATGGGTATAATTTTACTTAAATTTCTTGTGAAATTGTTGTAAAGTAAGAAGTTATTTTTATGATTTTTCATTTGTATTTTCCATAATTTTTTATCTGATATAATATCAAAAAAATTACTTGGAAAGAAAATGAATAAAAAAGTCGGCGTAGTTATCCCTATATATAATGTAGAAAAATATCTAAGAGAATGTTTAGATAGTGTTATAAATCAAACTTATAAAAATTTAGAAGTAGTATTAGTTAATGATGGAAGCACAGATGAAAATTCACTTAATATAGCTAAAGAATACACTTTAAAAGATGAAAGATTTATTTTATTTGATAAAGAAAATGGCGGTCAAAGCACTGCTAGAAATGTAGGCATAGAATATTTTAGTGGAGAATACAAACTTAAAAACATTACTACACAAATTAACAAAAATTCTTTAATTGAATTTGAACTAAGTGATAGTAATCCTTACAATATATACAAAGCTTATAAAAGCCCTAAAGCTTTTAATAATGAAAAAGATTTAACTAATTTTTCTTACCCTATTATAGATTATATTATCTTTTTAGATAGTGATGATTACTGGGAATTAAACTGCATAGAAGAATGTGTTCCTAGAATGGAAGGGGTGGAGATTGTTTGGTTTGATGAAAGAAAGCGTTATGAGATTGCTTGTAAAAATGAAAGTCAAGATAGTAGATTAAAAGACATAAATATAAAATCAGAAAAAAAGATTAGTTTATTTGAATGGTTGCAATACCTTATAAGAAGTAATATGAAAGATTTTTCTTTTGTTTATAATGGTATGATAGATTTTAAATTTTTAAAAAATATAAAATTATATTTTTTAAATGGTATCTTTGCAGAAGATCATTTATTTGGAATTTTACTTTTTGCTCAAGCTAAGTATGTGTATATATACCCTAAAGCACTTTATTGTTATAGAATTCGTGCAAATTCTTCAACAAATCAAGATAAAAAGATTACCGCAGAAAATATTCCTCCTCATCTTAAAATAATTTATGATGCTTTTGATAAAGATGCATATTTAACAAAAGAATATTTTAAAGCTTATAGTTGGGTTGTGATAGCTTTAGAAATTGTTAAATTTATAAACAATTATCAAGATAAAAATATTGTTTTACTTTTGAAAAATATTATTTTGCGTTTTTATGTTAAAAATGCTTTTAAGATCAATAAATTTAAAAAAGATCCTTTATGTGCTAAAGAATCATTAAAATTATTAAAGTCTTATAAAATTTCAAAAATTAAATATGTAATGATTAGATTATTTTTGAGTTTTAAGTATAAAAAGTGAGATGATTTTTTTAGGATGTCTAATATATAATCTAAACATAGAATATATCTTATAGATTTTGATAAATTTCAAATTATCGTAGATTTTTAGAGGGTCTTTTGCGGTTTTATTTTCTATTATAGAATGCAAATAACTTTTTGATGATTTTTTTAAAAAATGATTTTTGTTGTTGAAATCTCGTATTTTTAAAGCAATAATTAGCAAACAATATAAATGAAAATATTCTCTAAGTTCTTTATAATCACTAAAATGCTCTCTTAATGGCTCTAAATATTTAGGTAAATTCTTTGGTATAGTGGTATTTTGAAAGTTTATTATAGATCCTTGTCTAATTGTGTATGTCATTAAAGCTGTATTGATATAAAATACTTTCTTAGCTAAGCAAAATAAAATAGTTCCAAAATCATGATCTTCGTGATAAATTCCATTAGTAAAACGGAGGTTGTATTGATTTAAAATATTAGTCTTAAAAGCACCTTGCCAAGCAAAATAAAATTGAAAAAATTTATTTTCTTGTAATAATTTTAAACCATTATCAAAAAATATTTTTTTACTTTTTTGCATTAAGTCAGTCGGAGGATTTTTTAAAAAATGAGATTTGCTTTCATGATACTCATAAAATCCGTGCATACAAATGTCTAAATCTTTTAAAATCATATCTTTTACGCAAAGCTCTATGCAATTTTCTAATAAATAATCATCAGAGTCTAAAAAATGTATTATAGAATTTGGTAATTTTGAAATTATAAAATCATTGATATTTTCTATATTTGTCTTTATATATCTTTTTTCAATTTGTATAAAATTTGTTTTTATAGTTTCCTTTTTTATTATTTTAGTATCTGTCTTAAAAGTATGTGTTTGAGTAAAAGAAATTATGTCTTGTTCTTTGTTGTCTTCAAAAAAACTTCTTAATTTAGTGCCCTTTATAAATTCTAATCCCATATTTCTAGCCGAGCTAAGTCCGCCATTATCTTTAGAAATTAAAAATATTCTTTCATCTTTTTTAAGATATTTTAAGGCTATATCTAAACTATCATCATCACTGCCATCATCTACTAAAATAATGTCTAAATTATGGTAAGTCTGGTTTATAACACTTTCTAAACATTTTTCTAAATAAGGAGCTACATTGTAAATTGGAATGATAATAGAAACTAAAGGATCTTTCATATATACTCTTTTTGGTTAAAATTATACTAATATAAATGTTAAAGATAAATGAATACAAGAAAAATAATTATAAATTTATTGTTATTATTAGTGCCAATGAGTTTTC
>NZ_JAHHTD010000026.1 GCF_020024835.1 Campylobacter sp.
GTGGTATCACTATAAATTTAGTAGGATTTTATTTCACTTTGCTAAACCTTTGTGGCATATTTATTTTATTTTACTGCCTTATTTATCTTTTATAATTTCATTGTATTTTAATAATTATTTATTTTTTTTATTAATATTTTTATTTTGTGCAAGTTATGGAATTTATTTATATAAAAATTTAGATAAGAAATTAGTTTTTACTGCAAGAGTTAAGCGTTATTTTGTATGTTTATTTTTATTTAGTTTGTCTTTATCAAATTTTTACGTTATAGGATTAGAAGCTTTAATTTGCACATTCTTATGTAGTTTTTTAATAGAAAAATTAAATCAATTATATTTTATTAAAAAAGCAAAAAAAAATATTGCAACTAATACAGAACTTAAGATTATTTTAATTACAGCAAGTTTTGGTAAAACTAGTATAAAAAATTTTTTATATGAACTTTTAAAAGATCATTATAAGTGTCATAAAACACCAAGAAGTGTTAATACTTTTTTAGGTATCATCAGAGATATTAATGAAAATTTAGATACTACAACTCAAATTTATATCGTTGAAGCTGGAGCTAGAAGGCAAAATGATATTTTAGAAATTACTCAATTTTTAAATCCTCAATTTTGCATAATCGGAGAAATAGGTTTAGCTCATCTTGAATATTTTAAAACTTATGAAAATATACGACAAACTAAATTAGAAGCATTAAAATCCAATCGTTTGGAAAAATATTTTTTACATTCTAGTACCTTGTATAAAGATGAATTTTATGATAATTTTTTAAGTGATATTAAAGCAGATTTAAATGGATTAAAATTTAAAATGAATCTTGATGGAAAAAGTTATGATTTTTATACAACTTTATTAGGAGCTTTTAATGCTTATAATTTGAGCGCTTGCTTAGCTATGGCATATTATTTAAAAATCGATATAAAATATCTTATAAAAAGTGTTTCAAAATTAAAATCAGTAGAGCACCGCTTAGAAATTATTTCTAAAAAACCAAAATTTATTATTGATGATGGTTTTAATGGAAATTTTAAAGGTATGAGTCAAAGCTATGAGCTTTGTAAATATTATCAAGGTAGAAGAGTTTTGGTAACTCCTGGTATAATTGAGGTAAATTACGATGAGAATATTAAACTTTGCGATATTATCAACAAATGTTTTGATTTTGTAATCATTACTTCAGAAGTAAATAGCGTCATCTTAAAAAACAATATTACACTAGAAAATATTGTCTTAAAAGATAAAAATCAATTATTAAAAGTCTTAGCTGAATCCACAAAAGATGGTGATTTGATATTATTTTCAAACGATGCTCCAAATTTTATGTAAAGTTGTTTAGCTTAAAAAGGCCAAATAGTTTCCATAAATTTAGTTCCCCAAGGTTTGCGTGTAGATTTATCTATATCACCTTCAGTTTTATAAAGGATTTTTGCATCTGCTATGTATTTGCTATCTATCATATTATCTTGAGAGATATCATAAGGTCTAATAACCCCACTTAGTTGGATAATCTGTTTTTCACCATTAATCAAAAGCTCTCTACTTCCTTCTATGAAATAATTTCCATTAGCTAATACTTTGATAACTCTAGCTGAAACTGTTGTTTGAAAATTTTCACTTCTTGTTTGAGAACCCGTCCCTTGATATTGCGAATTACTAGTCGTAGTGTAACCTAAATTTGCATAATCATTAAATAAATCTCTAGCTTTGCTAAGTCCAACTCCTGTTGAAATTTGGCCGCCACCTAAATTAACATTATTGTTTTTGCTAGTAGCTTTTGAACCTTGAGAATTTTGTGTGGCATTTTCTTTGATAATCACCGTAACAAGATCATTAACATTCATAGCTTTTTTATCTGAAAATAAAGGATTATCACCTTTTCCAAAAAGTGATCCAGGATTATTTTGAATGTTATTATTTTGTTTTGGGGCAAGTTCTTCTACATACGCTGGTGGCTTCATATTAATATGAGGATCTACTGCGGCACTACATCCAATCATTACTAAAGGTAACACAGATAGAGTAATATTCTTAAATTTCATAAATTATAACCTTATCTTAGTGTGATGAATTCTAAAATCATTATATTACAAAAAAATGATTAATTTTGCTAAAAAAGGAAAAAAATGCTTTCAGCTTTTATTTTGAGTTTTGATGAAAAATTAATTTCTCATCAAATAAAACAAGCAAATACTAAAATTATGTTTTATTTTCCAGTTTTAAATGAAGAAATAAAATGTAAATTAGAAAAAGTATGTTTAGAATGCGGTATAAAATTTGAATATTCTTATAGTTTTAATAATGAAAACTATAAAATTCCAATGATTGATAATTCAAATAATTTTTTTAAAAAAATTATCGAAGATTTTGAGATTAATTGTTTAAATGGTTATTTTGTAATAGCAATTGGAGTAGATGATTATGGGTTAATGGGTGATTTAAATTTAAACATTATGTTAGCTAAAGAATTAAATTCTCCTTTATATGCAATGGCAGGTAAAGATTATGAAATTTTGAATTTTTTATTAAAGCAAAAATTGGATCATTTTGTTTTGTTAAAAAATGATGAAAAATTTTCTTTAGCACCTTCTTATACTTATAAAACTCAAGCAAGATTTTCTTATGAACTTTTTAAAAAAGCTAAATTAAGTAAAAAAACTATAGTTTTACCTGAAAGTTTTGATGAGAGAATTTTAAAAGCAAGTGAATTTTTAATACAGCATGATTTAGCTGATTTAATTTTACTTGGAGATAGTAATGAAATATTATCAAGAGCTAGTGCGTTAAATATTAAATTAGATGGTGTTCATATTATAAATCCTAAAAATTCTCAATACAATGAAGAGTTTGAAGATATTTTATATGAGACAAGAAAAGCAAAAGGTATGACTAAAGAAAAAGCTAAAGAATTAGTTTGTGATATTACATATTTTGCAACGCTACTAGTTTATACTAATAAAGCCCATGCTATGGTGAGCGGAGCTAGTACTACAACTGCTGAAACTATACGTCCTGCTTTGCAGCTTATTAAAACTAAAGAAGGAATAAGCTCAGTTTCAGGTGTATTTTTTATGTCTTTAGAAGATCAAGTTTTTGTTTTTGCTGATTGTGCTGTTATGCCAAATCCTACTTCTGAACAACTTGCTGAAATTGCATATATTAGTGCAAATAGTGCAAAAGCTTTTGGAATAGAACCAAAGGTAGCTTTGCTTTCATATTCAAGTGGAGATAGTGGGAGTGGGGCAAGTGTTGATATAGTGAAAGAAGCAGTAAAAATTGCTCAAAATAAATATCCGCAATTTTCAATTGATGGACCTATACAATTTGATGCTGCAATAGATCCATTAACTGCAAAAGCTAAAATGCCAAATTCTAAGGTGGCAGGAAGTGCTAATGTATTTATATTTCCAGATTTAAATGCGGCAAATATATGTTACAAAGCAGTGCAAAGAACAGCAAAATCTTTAGCTATAGGACCAATTTTACAAGGTTTAAAAAAGCCTATTAATGATTTAAGTAGAGGTTGTTTGGTTGAAGATATTATTAACACTGTTGTATTAAGTGCAATACAAGCACAAGAATAAGGAGAAAAATGAAGATTTTAGTTTTAAATTCAGGTTCATCTTCAATTAAGTTTAAACTTTTTGATGATAATAAAGCGATTGCTTCTGGTTTAGTTGAAAAAATAGGTGAGCAAAAATCAAAAATTGAGTTAAAGAATCTTAAGACTTTAACAAAAATTCAAAAAGAGTTGCCGATTAAAGATCATGAGTATGGAATGAAACTTGTAAATGATTTGTTTGCTGAAAGTGGAATTTTACATGATTTAAATGAGCTTGATGGTTGCGGACATAGGATAGTTCATGGTGGTCCAAATTTGACTCAACATTGTTTAGTTGATGATAATGTTTTAAAAGAAATTGAAGAAATTTCTTATATGGCTCCTTTGCACAATATTGCACATTTAATTGGAATTAAAACTATGATGAATACAGCTAAAGATGTTCCAAATGTAACTATTTTTGATACATCTTTTCATCAGAGTATGCCAGATTATGCATATATGTATGCGTTACCTTATGAGTATTATGAAAAACATAAAGTAAGAAAATATGGATTTCACGGCACTTCACATTCTTATGTGAGTAAAGAGGCTTCAAAAATATTAAATAAAGATATTAATTCTTTCAATGCAATTAGTGCCCACCTTGGAAATGGAGCTAGTGTTTGTGCTATAGAAAATGGCAAGTGTGTGGATACTTCTATGGGATTTACTCCATTAGAAGGGTTGGTTATGGGAACTAGATGTGGTGATATTGATCCTGCATTATTACCTTTTTTAGCCAATAGACTAAATATAGATATTAAAGAATTAGACACCATTATGAATAAAAAAAGTGGTGTATGTGGAATTTGTGGTTTTAATGATTTTAGAGATATAGATGCGCAAATAGAACTAGGTAATGATAAGGCAAGATTAGCTTTTGATATGTTTTGCTATAGATTGGTTAAATATATAGGTTCTTATTATGCGGTATTACCACGAGTAGATGCTTTGATTTTTACTGCTGGTATAGGAGAAAACGACTATAAAGTAAGACAAAGCATATGTCAAAAACTTGAACACTTAGGTTTTATGATTGATATAAATCTTAATAAAGAATCAAGAAGTGGAATTATTAGCAAAAAGGAATCTAAAATAGATATATTGATTGTTCCTACAGATGAAGAATTAGAAATCGCAAAGATTACATCAGATATTTTAAGAAAGCTTTGAGTTTTAAAAACTCAAAGCTTTTTAAAAGTTTAAAAAGCTGGTAATACAGATCCGTTGTATTTTTGTTTTATAAAATCTTTTATTTTTTGACTTTGAATAGCTTCAACTAAAACTTTAACCTTTGCATCGTTTTCGTATCCTTCTTTTACAACGAGTATATTTACATAAGGGCTTTGATTATCTTCTATTAATATACTATCTTTAGCAGGATTTAAATTTGCTGATAAGGCGTAATTTGAGTTGATAATTGCAAAATCAACATCATCTAAAGCTCTTGGAAGTTGAGCCGCTTTTAATTCTATAAATTTGATATTTTTTGGATTATCTATGATATCAATTGGAGTTTTTAAGGCACTATTTTTGAATTTAACTAATCCCTCTTTTTCAATAATATCTAACGCTCTGCTTTCATTAGTTGGATCGTTTGGAATAGCAATTGTAGCTCCATTTTTCAACTCACTAATACTTTTAAATTTTTTAGAATAAACGGCCATTGGTTCAATATGAACTCCTGCAACTTTTACTAGCTTAGTCCCTTTGTTTTTATTAAATTCCTCTAAATAAGGTGTATGTTGGAAAAAATTAACATCAATTTCACCATTATCAACTGCTAGATTTGGTAAAATATAATCAGTAAATTCTTTAATTTCTAACTTATAGCCTTTTTGCTCTAAATCAGGTTTGATTTGTTCTAAAATTTGTGTATGAGGTACTGGACTAGCAGCTATTGTGATTATCTCATTAGCAAATAAACTTGCACCTAAGAATGCACTAATAGCAAGAAATTTTAATAACTTCATTTTAAACTCCTTTAAAAAAATAAGATTTTTGATTATATTGTAGAAATATTAATAAGATGAAGTTTATTTTTGTCTATTTTTATAATCTTTAAATATTTTTTTTAATTGTCTTATAAATATAAAGTATCCACCTTTACGCCAGTTTTTTTGTGCGTAAATGAGTCGTTTGCCAATTTTATATGAATATGATTGTTTATTTTTTAAACCTTCTGAATGATAATCTTCATAATGCTTTAGAGGTGGTAGTTTTAGATGAGGATTTGTTTTTAAATCTTTTTGAAATTTTTTTGCTAATGTTTTGTGCTGATAATATATTTGAAATAAGGTATATGGAAGAATAAACAACTTTTTTTTGTGTTTTGCAGCTTCTATAAAAGCATAACCAAGTTTATAAGAAAGATGATATTTAATTCTGTGTCTAGATTGTTTTATATTGGTTATAAAACTTTCATTATATTTACTTCCTCCAAGTTTTAGCCATTGTTCGTAATATTTTTGCCATTGTGGCCAAGTTTTATTACAAAGTAAGTCATTCCAAAATCTATTATTAGTGCCACTTGCATGAACTATAGAAGCATTTTGCATAATATTAGTAAGATAATGAGTGCTTCCTGTATATTTATCTTTTAAGTCTTTTACTTTTAAGTTGTATTTTAAAACCATTAAAGAAAAAACACCTTGATCTTGTAAATTACAACTATTGCGTGATAGATAAGAATAAATAAAATCATAATATTTTAAAGGTTTTTTTATATTATCTGTAAAAACTAAAATTCCTGTTTGGTATGCGTATTTATCTTGATGACTTTTTTCTAATGGTAAAGCTACATTAAGTAAAGTTTTTCCTAATCTTGCCCCAAAATGATAATCTTGCTCTTTAAGCTTATATAATTCACTAATATCTTTTAAAAGTAAAATATCAAAATCAAGATAAATAATACATTGGCATTCATGTAAAAATTTAAAAGCTTCAAATCTAGCAAAAGCCATATGTGTCCATCTTTTGATAAAAGATAGATTGGATATATCTTTTTGTTCAACTTGATTTTTTATTGCTTTTGCAAAATCTTCTTGTGTAAATAATATAAATTTGATTTGTTTGTTTTGAACGATGTTTTCCATAATTTTTTGCTCATCAAAAGAAAAGCCATCGTGAAATATATAAAATATATCTATTTTTTCACTCATTAAATCCATAAGATTAATAAGTAAAGTGCCTATTGTAAAGCTTGAATTTTTTGTAGCAGCTAATAAAACACCTAGTTTATATTTCATAAGATTATCTTTTTGTAATTTTGTAAAGTAAATTTCCCACTAATTGTATAACTTGGACTAAGATAATTAAAATTACAACCGTTTGAATCATTATTTGCGTATCAAATCTTTCATAACCATAACGTATAGCCACATCGCCTAAACCGCCTCCACCAACCGTGCCAGCCATAGCAGAAAAACCTACTACTACTATTAAAATCATTGTTGAACCATTGATGATACTAGGTAGTGCTTCATTTAACATAACTTTAAAAATTATTTGTATTTTGCTTGCACCATAAGATTTTGCTGCTTCTATAATACCAGGATCAATTTCTTTAAATGCACTTTCTATCATTTTAGCTAAATATGGTGCAATGCCTATGGTTAATGGAACTATTATAGCAGTTGTCCCAATACTTATACCTACAATATATTTAGTAAGAGGACTTAAAATTATAATTAAAATTAAAAAAGGAAATGATCTTAAAATATTAACTATAAAGTCAAGTATGCTATAAATACTTTTATTTTCATATAAACCACCTTTATCTGTAGTTGTTAAAATAATAGCAGGAATGATGGCAATTAAAAAAGCTAAAAATGTTGAAACAAAACTCATATATAAAGTCTCAAGTAAAGCTGGATAAAGTATATTGTTAAAATTGTTTAAAATAATTTCTAAATTCATACAAACTCCCAAATAACACCATTTTCTTGTAAATATTGTAATACATTTTCTTGATTTTTATGAGCAATGTTAATTACTAGATTTCCTAAAGCATTTTCGTTTAATTTTTCTATCTTTCCCCATACTATATTAAAGTCAATATCTAATGTTCTTGCCATATGAGTTATAATACATTGATTTGCCTTTTCTTTGCAAAAATAAAGTCTGATATTGACACCATTTTGTGGTAAAAATTCATTTTCTCCTAAAAATTCACGCATTTTTTTATTTGGTTTTAAAAATAATTCTTCGATTTTCCCTTTTCCTATAATTTGTCCGTGATCTAGTAAGACCGCTTTATGTGCTATTTGCTTAACAGCTTCCATTTCGTGGGTTACTAAAACAACACTAATGCCAAATTCTTTATTGATTTTGGCAATAAGTTCTAAAATATTATTTGTTGTGCTTGGATCTAGTGCTGATGTTGCTTCATCACTTAGTAAAATTTGAGGATTTAAAGCTAGGGCTCTTGCTATAGCTACTCTTTGTTTTTGACCACCACTAAGTTCTTTAGGGTATGCTTTGCTTTTAGATGATAATCCAACTACATCTAAAAGCTCTTTAACTCTTTTATTGATATTATATTTTGAAAAACCATGAATTTCTAAAGGCATAGCAATATTTTCAAAAACATTTTTTCTACTCATTAATGCAAAATGTTGAAAAATCATACCAATATTTTTTCTAAATTCTCTTAATTCCTTTTCTTTTAGATCTTGAATTTCTTTTCCAAATACTTTTACGCTACCACTTTGATAAGTTTCTAATCCATTAATACATCTTAAAATAGTTGATTTTCCAGCACCACTATGTCCGACTAAAGCATAAATTTCACTTTTAGAAATTTTTAACGATACATCGTTAATTACCAACTCTTTGCCATAATATTTTTTTAAATTTTGTATATTTATCACTATTAGCCTTTTAAGATTGAAATCTCTTCGTGGATTTTATCTAATTGGGATTTTATATTATTTAATTGAATTTTATTTTGCTCTACCACTTGAATTGGTGCATTTGCGATAAATTTCTCATTTTTCATCATATTGTCAAGCTTATTAAACTCTTTTTCTAATTTGTTTTTTTGATTATTTAAGCGATTTAATATACCATTTAAATCTAAATTTTTAGTTGGAATAAAAATTTCTAAGTTTTCACTAACATCTCTAATAGCGTGATTTATATTGTTATTTGTAAAATTAATTTCCTCACATTTTGCAAGTGTAGTGATGAAATTAGAATAGTTTTTTAGTTTATTTTCTAAAAAAGAATCATTTAATTTTATATAGGCTTTTGGAATTTTCGTATTAGCAAGTTCAATTAAAGTTTTTGCACGGCGTATAGAAATGATACTTTCGATAATTATATTAAATAAATTTTCTATATTTTCATTTTGAGCATTAAATACTGGATATCTTGCAATCATTATAGAATCGTGTGTATGAATTGAAGTTTTGCTTAACTTATGATATAGATATTCGCTGATAAATGGCATAAAAGGATTTAATAACTTTAAGGCTTCTTTAAATATACTTCCAAGTTCTTTGATACTTGATTTTTCAGCCTTACTAAGCTCTATGCCCCAATCACAAAATTCATCCCAAAAAAATCTATATAAGGTATTAGCCGCGTCATTAAAACGATAATTATCTAAATTTTCTCTGACTTCTTTGATACAAAGATTAAAACGCGAATAAATGTATTGTGCTAAGTTTGATTTGATGTTTTGTGGATTTAAGTCTTCAAATTTCTCTTCATTTAAAAGTAAAAATTTACTTGCATTGTAAAGTTTGTTTGTAAATTTGCTAACTTGTAATAATTTATCATTACTTAATTTAATATCTCTTCCTTGTATAGCAAGTAAAGCTAAACTAAAGCGTAAAATATCTGAACTATATTCTTTTATACTTTCTAAAGGGTCGATAACATTACCTAAAGATTTGCTCATTTTTCTACCTTGTTCATCTTTTACAAGGGCGTGTAAATAAATATCTTTAAAAGGTAGATTTCCTAGAGCATTAGTGCTTTGAAACATCATTCTAGCAACCCAGAAAAATAAAATATCAAAACCAGTGATTAATAAAGAGTTAGGATAAAAATCTTTTAAATCATCACTATTCCAGAGTGTATTTTCACCCCAATTTTTATTACCCCATCCTAAAGTACTAATAGCCCAAAGACCTGAAGAAAACCAAGTATCTAATACATCAAAATCTTGTTTGAAATTTTTACTTTGACATTTTGGACAACAATTTGGATTTTCTTCACTAGCCCATTCATATGAGCATTCGCAATAATATACAGGAATTTGATGACCCCACCAAAGTTGCCTTGATATACACCAATTTTTTAAATCTTTCATCCACGCATTAAAACTATTAATCCAATGTGATGGATAAAATTTACTATCGCCAAGATTGATTTTTTCAATACTTTCTTTAGCAATATCATTTTTTACAAACCATTGTTTTGAAATATAAGGTTCA
The DNA here is from genome assembly GCF_020024835.1 of Campylobacter sp. Classification (GTDB taxonomy): domain Bacteria; phylum Campylobacterota; class Campylobacteria; order Campylobacterales; family Campylobacteraceae; genus Campylobacter_D. Next base: position 10,052 of record NZ_JAHHTD010000026.1, read on the forward strand.
ACTATATTTTTACAACGATAACAATATCCTACTTGATTAATATAATCTTCTATTTTTTCAATAAAACCTTGTTCTTGTAAATAAGCTACAATTTCATCTCTAGCCTCTAATCTTTCTTTGCCTTGAAAATTTAAACAATGATGATTTAAAATGCCTTTTTCATCAAATATTGTAATAAATTCTAGTTTGTGTTTTAAACCTATTTCATAGTCATTAATATCGTGAGCTGGAGTTACTTTTACAACACCTGTTCCAAAATTCATATCAACATATTTATCAGCGATAATTTTAACATTGCGATTTAGTAAAGGTAATTTTATTTCTTTTCCAATTAAATGCTTATAGCGTTCATCATCAGGATTTACCATAACAGCACTATCACCAAAATAAGTTTCAGGTCTTGTGGTAGCTACGATTAAATAGTCTTTAGAATTTTCAATAAAATATCTTAAATAATATAGCTTACCTTTATTTTCTTTATGCTCTACCTCAATATCACTTAAAGCTCCATCGTGTGTGCACCAATTAACCATATAATTATCACGAACAATTAATTTTTTATTATAAAGATCTACAAAGGCTTTTTTGACCGCATTAGCTAAACCTTCATCCATAGTAAAACGCAAACGACTCCAAGCAGGTGTGATACCTAAAATTTTCATTTGTTCAATGATAGTTCCACCGCTTTGTTCTTTCCATGCCCAAATTTTTTTGATAAATTCTTCTCTACCTAATTCTTCTTTTGTGATACCTTGAGCTAAGAGTTGTTTTTCTACCACATTTTGTGTAGCAATACCTGCGTGATCTAATCCTGGTTGATATAAGGTTTTATACCCATCCATTCTTTTGTATCTTGTGGTAATATCTTGCAAGGTGAAAGTAAGAGCATGGCCTATATGCAAAGCACCAGTAACATTTGGAGGTGGCATCATAATACAAAAATTCTTATTTTTTCTTTGAATTTTTTTATTACCATCAATTTCAAAATATCCACGTTCTTCACAAATATTATAATATTCTTTTTCGAGCGATTTATCATACATAATTGTTACCTCTAGGAATAAATATAAAAGTGTTATATTAGCTTAAAAATATTAAATTTTGAAATTATAACAGAGATTAATTGTAAAAACTAATCTCTACTTTGCGGTTATCTTGTCTTTGTTGAATAGATTTATCCTTTAAAGGATAATTATCTTTTCCAAAAGATTGAACTTCAATAACTTCTGTAAAAGCAAAAAAATGTTTTGCAACATTCATAGCCCTATTTAGTCCTATCATATAATTTGCAAAAGAACTCCCTCTATCATCAGCATAACCTTGTATTTTAATTCTTTTTAATACGTTTTCTCTTGCTAATTTCTGATCAATTTCTTCTAGTATATTTTCATTGCTGTATTTATCGTATCCATTTCTTTCAAATAAAAATTTAAAATCTTTAAGTTTCATATCAACATAATTATACTTTTTTTTATTTTTTTCAAAAACTATATCTTTGTTGTAAATACTTAAATTCATATTATCATTTGGAAGCATTTGGATAAAAATGGTTAAATTATAATCTTGGGAATTCTCCATAATAGGACGAATCATTTCATTTAATAAATTAATTCTATAATCACTTAAAGTTTTACCATCTAGCACATAAACTTTCACAAAATCATTGCTTAATTTTTTTTCATATTTACTATTTTTCCCTTTTTCAATGTATTCTTGCATAATATTTTTATGTTTCATTTTTATATTTTGTTTTTTAGTAGAAACATTTTGTTTATTCTCAACTGAATCTATTTTAATATCTTTAGTATTGTTTGTTTCATTATACTCATAATGCTTTTCTTGATTATTTTCTTTATTAGTATTATTTGCTGGAGTAGAAGTTGTTGCTACATCGTATTCTTGTTTTTCATATTGATTATAATTTTTTTTATTTTGATTTGCTTGATAAGTATCATTATTTGTGTTTGAACTATAGATATTATTGTTTTGAGTATCATTGTAACTTTTATTTGTATTGGAGTAATTTTCATATGTTTTTTCATCTTTTGTATAATTATAAACATAAGTTTTTTCATCATCAAAATACCATATATAAAAACCAATTCCTGCACTAAGCAAAATCACTAAAACAACACTTAAAGCAATAATACCTTTCATTTTTTATCCTTAAATTATTTATAATTTTTAATAGAATTTTCTAAAATTGAACTTGCTGCTTTTATTCCTGCAAATTCTTTTACTTTTACCCATTTATTTGGTTCTAAAATTTTATAAGTTTCAAAGAAATTTTTGATTTTATCTAAAATTGCTTTTGGTAAATCATCTAAATCCTTGATATCATCGTATCTAGGATCAATCTTACTTGTAGGAACAGCAAGTAATTTTTCATCCATACCGCTTTCATCTTCCATAATTAAAACACCAATTAGACGGCAAGGGATTACAGCACCAGCTTGAATAGGATATTCATTTAATACTAAAATATCAATTGGATCTCCATCATCAGCTAAAGTATTTGGTATAAAACCATAATTTGCTGGATAAAACATCGCCGAATACATTACGCGATCTACCATAACTGCACCACTTTCCTTGTCTAGCTCATATTTAATATTTGACCCATAAGGGATTTCAATTACCGCATTTAATTTATTTGGATTTTCTCCTATTTTTATTTTACTAATATCCATATCTTTTCCTTTATTTTAATAAATCTTGAATTAAATTCTTAATATCAAAGACTATAGCTTCTATTTGTCTTTCTCCATTGATAACAAAGTGTAATTTTTCTTTAGAATAAAATTTTATAATTTCATTTAATGGTTCAAGATAAACTTTCATTCTATTGTTAAAAACATCTTCATTATCATCAGTTCCTCTAGCACGACCTAAAACCCTTTCTTTTGCAATTTCTTCACTAACTTTGACTTCTATGACACCTTGCAAAACCACTTCATTTTGATTTTTTAATACTTTATCAAATTCAAGCATTTGTTCAACACTTCTTGGATAGCCATCAATTAAAACAATATCAGTAGGAGCATTCTTTAAGGCTGAAACAATAGTATTTACAACCACATCTAAAGGCACTAAATTTCCTTTAGATATAAAACTATCTATCAATTTTCCAAGTTCGCTACCACTTGAAACTTCAGCTCTTAATAGTTCTCCGGTTGAATAGTGAGTGATATTACTATCATCTTGAGCTATAATATTTGCATCAGTAGTTTTTCCACTACCTGGAGCACCTATAATTAGAAATAGTTTTTTCATTTGATATTCTCCCTTAATTTGATTCCTAATTCCCTCATTTGTTCATTATCAACTTCACTTGGAGCTTGAGTCATTAAACATTGTGCTCTTTGTGTTTTAGGAAAAGCAATAACTTCTCTGATACTTGAAGACTTGGTTAAAAGCATTATGAGTCTATCAAGACCTATAGCAATACCACCATGTGGTGGAGCACCAAAGCTTAAAGCATCTAGTAAAAATCCAAATTTCTTTCTTTGCTCATCTTCATTAATATTTAAAAGTTTAAATACTTTTTGTTGAATTGCACTTTTGTGAATTCTTATACTACCGCCACCTAGTTCTACACCATTTAACACAACATCATGTGCAATAGAATTAATTTCTTCTAAATTTTGCTCATCAATATTTTTTGGCATAGTAAATGGATGATGCATTGCACAATAGCTACCATCATCATTTTGTTCAAACATAGGAAAATCAATAACCCATAAAAATTCTAATTTTTCTTGATCTATAATATCCATTTCATTGGCTAAAAAAAGTCTAAATCTACCCATATAATCTAAAACAACTTTTTTAACACCAGCTCCGAAAAATACCACATCGCCAACTTCTAATTCGCATCTTTTTATTAGTGTATCAAGATCTTCTTTGCTAAAAAATTTACAAAGTGGTCCTTTTGGTCCTTCTTCTTTCATTTGTATAAAAGCTAAACCATTTGCTCCAAATTTACGCACAAATTCTTCGAATCTTTGCATTTGTCTTTTTGAGAAAATTTCATCACCTTTTGGAATTCTTAAAGCTTTGATACGATTTTTCTTAGTATCTTTTGCGATATTTGCAAAAATTTCATTAGTTGAACGTGAAAAAATATCAATTACATCTATAAATTTCATATCAAATCTTAAGTCTGGTTTGTCAGAACCATAATTTTCCATTGCGTCTTTGTAACTCATTTGTTTAAAAGGAGTATTAATATCCTTGCCACAAGCTTTAAAAATATCTTTTAATAAATTTTCTGCCATTTTTATAATATCTTTTTGCTCGCAAAAACTCATTTCTATATCAATTTGAGTAAATTCAGGCTGACGATCAGCTCTTAAATCCTCATCTCTAAAGCATTTTGCTATTTGAAAATAACGATCAAAACCAGAACACATTAAAAGTTGTTTAAACAACTGAGGACTTTGAGGCAATGCGTAAAATTCTCCTTGATGCACTCGTGATGGGACTAAATAATCTCTTGCACCTTCAGGAGTGGCTTTAGTTAAGATAGGTGTTTCAACTTCTAAAAAACCCATATTTGCTAATGAATTCCTAGCAGCAATGCAAGCATTTGATCTTAAAGCAAAATTATCATACAATTTTTTATTTCTTAAATCTAAAAATCTGTATTTTAGTCTTAATTCTTCATTAACACTTTCATCGCCTATGGCAAAAGGTATCGTAGCACTTTCATTTTCAATAGTTAATTTATTTACAATAACTTCAATTGCACCTGTTTTTAATTTTGGATTTACCAATCCTTCGCCACGAGGTCTAATTTTACCTTTAGCTATTAAAACATACTCATTTCTAACTTCAGAGGCTATATTATGTGCTTTTTCGTTATCTGCTGGATCGCATACTAGTTGAATTAATCCCGTGCGATCTCGAAGATCAATGAAAATTACACCACCATGATCACGATAAGAATTTACCCAACCACATAATACTACCTCTTCTCCGACATTTTTTATGTCAAGCTCTGTGTTATAATGTGTTCTCAATTTTTTTCCTTAAGCTTGTTTTTTATTTAATATTTGTAATTATATTATTTTATTCTTTTGCTTAGCTAAGTTTTGTTATAATTTTTAGATGAATAAAAAAATTAATGTAAAAAAAATTCAAAAAGTTGGTTTATTTTGTCGTAAAAATACAAATTTAAGTGAGCAAATTTCAATCTTGCAAAGTATTTTAGAAAAAGAAAATATTCAATTAATTTTTTTGAAAAATGAAAATTTTAATAAAACGATATTAAATAAGCTAGATTTTTTGATTTCTTTAGGTGGAGATGGCACTCTTTTGTCTTTATGTAGGAGAAGTTTTGAATTTAAAAAAGCTATTTTAGGAATTAATGCTGGAAAATTAGGATTTTTAACAGCTTGTTCTTTTGATGAAATAAAAGATTTTTTTTGGAAATTTTTTAATGGAGAATTTGAAATAGAAACTGCAAAAATGTTGCAAATATCTTTACATAAAAATAATAAAGTTTTTAAAAAATATGCGTTTAATGATGCTGTATTTTCACGCAATAATGCTTTGATGGCAAATGTGGAGGTTTTTTTTAAAGGAAAGCTTTTTAATGCGTATTATGGAGATGGTTTAATTATTTCTAGTTCTAGTGGCTCAACTGCATACAATATCAGTGCTGGTGGACCTATAATTCACCCTTTGAGTGAAATTTTTGTTCTAACTCCTGTATGTTCTCATTCTTTAACGCAAAGACCGATAGTTTTACCTTTTAAATTTGAGCTTGAATTAAAGGTGCAACATTGTTTATTATATTTAGATGGACAAGAAGTAATAGATCCTAAAAGATATGAAAAAATTGTTATAGGTCTAAGTGAGAAAGAGTTAAGTTTTATTCATAAAAAAGATAGGGATTACTTTCAAGTATTAAAAGAAAAGCTAAATTGGGGTAAGTGATGATAGAAAGTGTTTTAATAAAAGAAAATTTAGATTTTAAACAAGTGAAGATGGATATTCAACCTGGACTTACTGTTTTTACAGGTTTAAGTGGAGCTGGAAAGTCAGTGCTTTTTAATGCTATTTTGTCAGCTTTTGCTTTAAGTGAGAGTGAGGCTAAAATGGTCGAAATATTGCTAGATGATACTTTAATGCTAGGAGAATATGGTATAGAAAATGAAGAATTAAATGTTTTTAAGTATTTAAAAGATAAAAACACACGTTATTTTGTTAATAATCAATTTATTTCTAAAAAAAATCTTTCATTATTGTCTAAACAATTTATCAAATATCTTTCTGCTAAAGAAAATAATGAATTTACAAACGAGAGAATGATATATTTACTTGATTATATGTGCGAAAAAGAAGATATTAAATTTAAAATGATTAAGCAAGATTTTAAGAATCTTTATGAAGAGTATTTAGAAAAAAACAATAAATTAGAACAAATCAAACAAGAGGAAAAAAAAATTGAAGAACTAAAAGAATTTACTAAATTTGAGATTGATAAAATTCAAAATATTAATCCAAAAATAGGTGAATTTGAAGAATTAATGAGTTTTAAAAAAAAGCTTTCAAAAAAAGATAAAATTGATGCAGCTTGGGCTAAAGCTAGTAGAATTTTTGAGTTAGAATCTGCCGTAATTGATGCTTTACAGATTAGTGAAGTAGATAGTTTGTTTTTTTCTGAATGTTTAAATGAGTTAAGAATTATATGGGAAAATCAAAGTTTAGATGATTTTGAATTTGATATAGAAGAGGTGCTAGATCGTATAGAAAAATTATCTTCTTTAATTTCAAAATATGGAAGTATAGAGGAAGCATTAGAAATTTTAGATAAAAAACAAAAAGATTTAAATCATTATGAAAATTTAAGTTTTGAAAAAGAAGAATTAGAACAAAAAGTTAAGAATATAAAAAAAGATTTAGATGAGCAAAGTGGCAAGATAAGTTTAATGCGTCAAAAAAAAGTAACAAAATTACAAAAATTATTAAATTTTTATCTTTCAAAGCTTTATATGAAAGATGTTTTATTGCAAATTAAAGAGTGTGATTTAGGGAAATTAGGAAAAGATGAAATTATTTTGAATATAAATGAAACAAAATTAAAACATCTTAGTTCAGGTGAGCTTAATCGTTTAAGACTTGCATTTATCGCTACTGAATGTAATATAACTAATAATGGTAAAGGGGTAATTTTCTTAGATGAAATAGACGCAAATTTAAGTGGTAAAGAAGCGATGAGTGTAGCTGAAGTTCTCAAGGAATTGTCAAATTTTTATCAAATTTTTGCTATTTCACATTTACCACAACTTTCTTCAAAAGCTAATAATCACTTCTTAGTTGAAAAAAATAAAAATGAAAGTATAGTGAGAAAAATAGAAAATGAAGAAAGAATAAAGGAATTAGCTAGAATGGTTAGTGGGGAAAATATCACTCAAGAAGCAATAGAATTTGCAAGAAGCTTATTTTAAAAGTATTAAAAATAAAATTTGATATGTTATAATAGCGTGATTGTAAAATATTAATTTAGGAAAGAGATTTGTAAAATGGAAGAAAAAATTTTAATCATTGATGATAATAAAATGCTTACGAGGCTTTTGGCAAAAAAAGTAGAAAATACTTTAGGTTTAAAAGTAGATGTGGCTTTTGATATGAATAGTGCAAAAGAGCTGCTAAAAAATGAATATTTTATGGCTTTTGTTGATCTTTGTTTGCCTGATGCTCCTGATGGAGAAGTAGTTGATGTAGTTTTAGAGAAAAATATTCCTGTTGTTGTTTTAACTGGAAGTAGCGATGGACAAACTAGAAAGAAATTTATGGAAAAGGATATTATCCATTACATACAAAAAGAAAGTGAAAGCTGTATTGATGAAATGCTTAATTCAATTAGAATGCTTCAAAAAAATAATAAAACTAAAATAATTTTAGCTATAGCTAATGTTACCTTGCGTTCTGAAATGAAGAAGAATTTAAATAATCAACTTTTTAATGTATTAGCAGCAGCACATGGTGAAGAAGCGTTGAGTTATTTAAATGATAATCCTGATACAAAATTAGTTATTTGTGATGCGACTATGCCTGTTATTAATGGTGAGGATTTGTTGATGGAGATTCGATCAAAATACTCTAAGATAGATATTGGAGTTATTATGGTTGGCGATAAAGATGATGAATTAGAAGCTAGAGCTTTTAGAAAAGGAGTTAATGATTATGTTATACGACCTTTTCAAAAAGAATCATTAAATTGTAGGGTAAATAATTGTCTTGATTATATGCAAAAGTGTGTTTTATTAGATGAATATAGTCTAAATAAAGATCTTCTTACCGGTTTAGATGATTATGCTACTTTTGAGAAAAAAATGTTTGATTATCTTGAAGATATACAAGAAGATGAGGAATTTGCTCTAGCTTTGATTGATATTGATAATTTAGCTACTATAAATTATGAACTTAGTTATGATTGTGGTGATGGTATTATTAAATATACTGCTAAAAAAATTAATGATCAAATTCGTGGTATGGACTTAGCAACCAAAATAGAAGATGGTAAATTTTATGTAATATTAAAACATACTGGTAACAAAGATGCTTTAAAAATATTTTCTAATATCAGAGTAAATATTTCAAAAGAGAGTGCATTGATTGCTTTAGATGAGGTTGATTATAGTGTTTCTATAGGTGTTGTTTTTGGTGAAAAAAGAAGTCAAGCTAAGGATTTATTAAATAATGTGCAAAAGGCTTTAGATTTAGCAAAAGCAAATGGGAGAAATAGGGTAGAGGTATGTTTTTAGATTATGATTTTAAATGTAAAATCATAGATACGCATTGTCATTTAGATAGTGAAGCTTATTTTGGATATTTAGATGAGATGCTTTATAATGCTTTTGAAAATGGTATAGATAAAATTATTATTCCAGGTGCTAGTTTGCAAGATTTACCACGAGCAAGAGAAATAGCACATCGCTATAAAGGAGTTTATTTTGCTTGTGGAGTTCATCCTTATGATATTGATGATTTTGATATAGATATTTTAAAAGAATTTATTAAAGATGAAAAATGTGTAGCAGTGGGAGAATGTGGTCTTGATTATTATTACTTGAAAGCTGATGATGTTGAAATTAAAAATGAACAAAAAAAAGTATTCCAAATGCAAATTCATCTAGCAATGGAATACAATAAACCATTAATTATCCACATAAGAGAAGCTAATGAAGATAGTTTTAATATTTTAAATAAATATGCAGATAGATTATGCGGTGGTGTTTTACATTGTTTTAATGCAAGTAAGTTGCTATTGAATTTAGCAAAAAAAGGATTTTATTTTGGCATAGGTGGGATTTTGACATTTAAGAATGCTAAGAATTTGCTTGCAATCTTACCAGAGATTCCAAAGGAAGCATTACTTTTAGAAACTGATGGACCATATTTAACTCCAGAACCTCATAGAGGTAAGGTTAATGACCCTATTTTAACACATTTTGTAGCACTAAAAATAGCCCAAATTTTAGGTATAACTAAAGAAGAAGTAGTAAATATAACTAATCTTAATGCAGATAGATTATTTTTTAAGGTTATAAAATAATGATAAACAATAAAATAATTTTTTCTTTATTATTTTTTATACATTCGTATTTATTTGCATTGCAAACTAGTCCTGAGTATTATAATCAGCAAGCACAAATTCTTAGAAATTTAGATATTGAGCCAAGTTATTTAAGCGATATGATCTTTTTAGAATTTAAAGAATCCTCTATGGAAATACAATTAAAAACATTGATTGATACTATGAGAGAATTCTATGAAATTACTCCAATAATCCGTAAGATTTTAGAAAAAGAAAGTATTCCGCAAGAATTTTTATATTTAGCTATTGTAGAATCTGGACTAAAAACTCATAGTGTTTCAAGGACTAAAGCAGTAGGTGTATGGCAATTTATGAAATCAACCGCACAAACTCTAGGTTTGCGTGTTGATCTTTATGTTGATGAAAGAAAAGATTTAGTGAAATCAACTTATGCAGCTGTTGCTTATTTAAGAAAATTAAAAGATCAGTTTAATAAATGGTATCTGGCAATTTTAGCTTATAATTGCGGTGATAGAAAATTAAGACAAGCAATAAAGGCAGCAAAAAGTGATGATTTGAAGGTATTGCTTGATCCTGATAAAAAGTATTTGCCGTTAGAGACTAGAGTTTTTATTAGGAAGATCTTAACTATGGCTTTTTTAGCGAATAATGATTTTTTAATTTCTCAAGATACTGCACTATTAAACTATACTTTATCTAGTGAAGTGGAAAAAATTTCTATACCAACTAGTGTTTCACTTAAGGAATTAGCTAAAATTGCAAAAATGTCATATAAAGACTTTAAAAATTACAATCCACACTTTCACTATGACTTCACACCACCTGGAGATAAAGAGTATTATGTATATATTCCATCAAATAAGAGTTTTGAATTTAAACAAAGTTTAAAAAATATAAAATTAACTAAAGTGGATACAACTATACCACATACTAAAATTTATGTAGTAAAACAAGGAGATAGTTTATATACTATAGCTAAAAAACATAATATTAGTATTGAAACTATCAAAGAATATAATAAAATCAAAGGAAATTTGATTAATATCAATCAAAAATTAGTTTTAAAAATTAAGGAGAAAAATAATGATAAAATTAAAACTGCTCAAAACACGTGAAAAAATGATTATGCAAAAATCATTAGTAGTTGGTTGTATAGGGGTATTATTTAGTGCTTGTAGTGTAACATCAATGCATACACCTAATGTATATTATCCAGAAAGAGATTTTAAAAGCACAAAACATAGTAACACAACTTTAAAAGGCACAATGAAACCTTATACTATTAATGGCAAGACATATTATCCAACCGTTGTTGAAGTTGGAGAAACTGCTGATGGTATAGCAAGTTGGTATGGACCTGGATTTCATGGTAAAAAAACTTCAAATGGTGAAATTTATGATCAACACGCTTATACAGCCGCCCATAAGACTTTGCCTATGAATACTATTGTTAAGGTAACAAATTTAAAAAACCACAAGCAAGCAACCGTTAGGATAAATGATAGGGGGCCTTTTGTGGCAGGTAGAATTATTGATTTATCTAATGTTGCAGCAAGAGATATAGATATGGTTCAAACAGGTACAGCACCGGTTAGACTAGAAGTAGTGGGATTTGGAACAAGTGCTAATTCTGGTTTAATCCATACAAATTCTAATTTAGGAAATAATGGAGAAATAGCAGATAGTGGTCATATCTTTCAAGGTGGTGCTTTTATGGTTCAAATAGGAGCATTTAGAAATAAGAGTGGGGCGGATTTAATTGCTAATAGATATAAAAAATATCAATCTTATACTTCCACAATACAAACGAGCTCTAAAGATGGTTTAAATAGAGTATTTTTAAAAGGTTTTAGAAGTGAGCAAGAAGCAAGAGACTTTGTTGATAGTGGTTCATTTCCTGGAGCATTTATAGTAAGAGAATAAAATGATAGAACTTATTTTTTTAGATGTTGATGGTTGTTTAACTGATGGAAAAATTATTTATACTCAAAATTATGGTGAAATTAAAGAATTTAATGTCAAAGATGGTGCTGCTATAGAGGCTTGGCAAAAATTGGGCAAGAAGGTTGCTATTATTACTGGAAGAAATAGTGAGTGTGTATATTTTAGAGCTAGAGATTTAAAAATTGAATTAGTATATCAAGGAATTAGTGATAAATTATCTTGTGCAAAAGAAATTTTAGAAAAATTAAATTTAGATTTTTCACAATGTGCTGCTATAGGTGATTATTACAATGATATGGCTTTGCTTGAAAATGTGGGATATAGTTTCAAACCAAAAGATGCTCATAAAGCCTTAAAAACTCATAAGGTCTTAAATAGAAAAGGTGGTAGCGGTGCTGTTAGCGAAATGATAGAGATTTTGATTGAGCATAATAATATGCAAATGCAGTGGGATAAACTTTGGCGATAAAAATTTTTGCTATTTTAATGAGTTTATTTGTTTTTATAATGGTGATTTTAAGCACACAGGATCAATATTTACTTAATGTTAAATCACAGAATATTGAAATAGCTAGCACTCAAGCTTTTGAAGTGATTGATTATGAATTAAATGCTAGTATGGTAAAAGCAAGTTATGAAGCTAGTCGTTGGGTGAAATATCAAGATAAAGATGTTTTTGATAATTTTATTATTAAAGGACTTGATTACAATTTGAGTTCTAATTTGCTTATTAGGAATGAAGTGATGTCTATTTTAGAAGGGAATGTGAGTTATTTTGATCAAAATAAAACTTCTATTTTTACACAAAAAGCAATTTATAATATTAATGATAAAACCTTGTATTCTAATGACAATTTTAAAGCTTATATAGGTTTAAATGAGATTATTGGAGATAGTTTTTTTTATGAAATTAAAGATAAAAATTTAAAAATTAAAGGGATTAAAGCG
>NZ_JAHHTD010000027.1 GCF_020024835.1 Campylobacter sp.
CACACAAATTTGCTAAATATCCACCATGAGAAGCTCCAATTAAAATACTCTTAATCCCCCCCCCCGTTGTGCTAAGAGCTATATTTGCTTTAACATATAATAAAGCATTTATAATATCCATAGCCTGCATAATGCCAAAATTTTGATACTCATTCCTTGCTGGTTTAAAACCTAAACTTAAATACATTCTATATTGTTCATCAAAATATTGCTCTTTTTTTAATTTTTCTATCAATTTATTAATAATATCTACAACATTGTAAAAATCATCGTAGGTGTTGATATTTTCAATATCTACAGGAATGTTTAACCTTATAGCCTCTAAACTTGTTTTTAAAATCAATTTATCTATCTCATCTACATAAAATTCCGCACCAGTTTTTAAACGATTTCCTATACAATGATAATTCACACTTAAAACCGCAACATCAAAATTTCTAGCACAATACTCACTAAGATATAAATCATCATTAATATCATCACCCAAGCCATTTATAAGACAAATTATAGTTTTAATTTCTTTTTCATTATCATAAGTAAGTTTAAATTCAAGCTTACTTTCTCTTTTTATATTAAGCTCCATATCATCGCAAGAGTCTATAAAAAAATTTTTACTTTCAAACATCTTATTTCCTTATTTATATTTTTGTGAGATTACTTCTATATCTTCTTGTGAAATTACAAAACCTGTATGATAAAGCAAGCAACTCCCAGCATCAAGCACTTTTAAGACAAGTTTTTTGTTATTTGCATTTTTTGGATTGTGTTTTGAATTTGCTAAAGAATAAATTTCATATACCATATCTTTGCTAAGCTTATTAATATCAAGTTCTATAATATTTTCCTCAAAAGTCATAGGCTCTTGAGTGTATTCTTTGTCAGAATTTTTCTTAGCAAAATTTTTTCTTTTAGTAATTGATTTAACTTCATTTTGTTTAACTTCTTCTAAAGTATAAATTTCATTCAAATTAAAACTCAAATCACTTTCGTTATTTTTATATCTAAGTAAAAATGCAAAAACCTCATCTTGATTTTCCTTAAAAATCTTTTCTATTTTTTCAACTTGAGCTTCAAAAATGATAATTTCAAAAGAAGAATAAAGATCTAAAATCACAGCTTTTGCATATCTTTTTCCATTTTTACTCATTAAAGATTTAAAATCTTCAATTTTTCCTATGGATAAAATTTCACCCTCATTTTTTAATTCTTCAAAATCAACACTTTTATAATAATCAATCCCTTGCATTTGCAAAGCAAATTTATCTAAAGGATGACCAGATACATAAATTCCAAGCATTTCTTTTTCGTAATTAAGTTTTTCCATAAGCTCAAATTCATCTTTACTTTCACGAATTTCTACTTTAATATCTCCTGCGATTTCATCTTCTCCAAAAAGTGAAGCAGTAGAATTTCTTTTAACTTCTGCAATCTTTTTACTCATTTCGCTTATAAGCTCAAGATTATCAATCAAACATTTTCTAGTGTATTTAAATTCATCAAAAGCTCCAGCTTTGATTAAACTTTCAATAGTCTTTTTATTAATCTTACTAGGATCAATCAAACTCACAAAATGATTAAAATCACTAAATCCACCTTCACTACGCACAGCTATAATATTTTCAATCGCAGGAATTCCCACACTTTTAATAGCTCCAAGTCCATAAATAATAGCTTCACTTCCATCATCAAGTTTAATAGCACTAAATTCTCTTTGAGCTTTATTTATATTTGGTGGCAAAAGTTTAATATCCATTCTCTTCATTTCTTCAATATATTTTGCAACCTTATCTACATTACTTTCTTCACTTGTTAAAAGTGCAGCCATAAATTCACTAGGATAATAAGTCTTTAAATATGCTGTTTGAAAAGCAATAAGTGCATAAGCAGCAGAATGGGATTTATTAAAGCCATATTCAGCAAATTTTAAAATAAGCTCAAATAAATCATCAGCCTTTTTTTCATCATAACCTTGTCTTTTAGCACCTTCTAAATATTCTGCTTTAAGATTATCTAAAATTTCTTTTTTTTTCTTACCCATAGCACGACGCACATTATCAGCCCCACCTAAAGAAAAACCCCCTATCTTTTGCACTATTTGCATAACTTGCTCTTGATAAACTATAATTCCATAAGTATTTTCAAGTATAGGTTTTAAGTCATCAAATGCGTAAGTAGCAGCTTTTCTGCCGTGTTTAATTTCTATAAAATCATCAACCATTCCACTTCCTAAAGGACCTGGTCTAAAAAGTGCTAAAACTGCTATTAAATCCTCAAATCTTTCAGGCTTTAATCTAGCATTTAAACTTTGCATACCACTTGATTCTATTTGAAAAATTCCTAAAGTATTACCACTTTGTATTGTTTTATAAACTTTAGCATCATTTACATCAATTTTTTCCCAAATAACATCTTTGTTATATCTTCTTTTTATAAGTTTAATAGCATTATCAATCACCGTTAAAGTTTTAAGCCCTAAAAAGTCAAATTTAATTAAATCCACATCTTCAAGATATTCTTTAGAATACTGCGTTACTAAATGTCTTTCATCATTTTTACTTTGTCTAAAAAGCGGAGTTTTATTCCATAAAGGCTCATTAGATATTACCACACCAGCTGCGTGCATACCTGCATTTCTATTTAATCCCTCTAAAGCCTTTGCAAAATCCCATACTTGCTGTCCTTTTTGATGAGAATTAATAAATTCAGCTATTTTTGGTTCTTGCTCATAAGCTTTATCTAAAGTAATCTTTAATTCTTCAGGCACTAATTTAGCTAAGGCATCAGCATCAGAAATACTCATATCACAAACTCTTGCTACATCTCGAATCACACCTTTTGCTAAAAGCTTACCAAAAGTAATAACTTGAGCTACTTTTTCAGATCCATATTTATCAATAACATAATCAATAACCTCGCCACGTCTATCTTGACAAAAATCTATATCAATATCAGGCATTGAAACACGTTCAGGATTTAAAAATCTCTCAAAAAGAAGATTAAAAGGTATAGGGTCTAAATCTGTAATTTTTAAGCAATAAGAAACTAAACTCCCAGCTGCACTTCCCCTACCTGGTCCAACAGGTATATCTTTTTCTTTAGCAGCAATGATAAAATCATGGACTATAAGCATATAACCTGAAAATTTCATATTTTTAATAATATTTATTTCTAATTCAAGTCTAGCTTTATATTCTTTGTGTTTATTTTCATCGATAAATTGAAGTCTTTCTTCTAAACCCTTTTTACAAAGATACTCAAATACTATATCATCGTTTTCAAAACTAAATTCTTTGCCCTCTTCTATTAATTTTAAATTATATTTTTTAGCATATTCTCTTGTGAATTTAAAATTTGGCGGAGTTGGATCTCCTAGTTTTAATTCTAAATTACATTTATTAGCTACTTCTTGAGTATTTTCAATGGCTTCTGGGATATCTGCAAAAAGCTCACTCATTTGTTCAGGAGTTTTAACATAAAATTCATGAACTTCGTGTCTTAAACGCCCTGGATCATCAAGCTTAACACCCATAGCAATACACATAAATACTTCGTGTGCAGCAGCTCTTTCTTTAAAAGTATAGTGCGTATCATTTGTGGCTATAATTTTTATATCAAGTTCTTTAGAAAGCTTAAGAATAGACTCATCTATAAATTTTTGATCACCAATACCATGACGCATAATTTCAAGATAAAAATCATCTCCAAAAACTTTCTTATACCACATAGCAGCTTCTTTAGCGCCTTCATAACCTTTAGCACCAAATTTGATATTTCTTTCATTGTTAGTATTTAAATGCCAATTAATCTCTCCTTGCAAACAAGCTGAAGAACAAATCAATCCCTCTTTATGCTTCTCTAATATTTTTTTATTAATTCTTGGGTAATAATATAAACCATGTATATAACTTTGAGAGCTCAAAAACATTAAATTTTTATAACCAATTTCATTTTTAGCATATAAACATAAGTGAAAACGCTGTCTTGAACTTTTATCACTTAAATCATCGTGATTATGCAAATAAGCTTCAAGTCCTATAATAGGCTTAATACCTTCAGCTTTCATAGTTTTATAAAAATCAATAGCACCAAACATATTTCCATGATCAGTCATAGCAACACTTGTAGCTCCTTGACTCTTTAAAGTTTTAGCAAGCTCTTTGAGTTTATTTGCTCCATCAAGCAAAGAATATTCAGTATGCAAATGCAAATGCGTAAATTGACTCATACTACTACCTTATATTTTTTTTATAATTATAAAAAAAAATGTATAATATAACACTTTGTCAAAAAAGGAAATATTATGGAAGTAAAAATTTATTTTTGCAATGTTTGAAATTACAAACCACAAGCTGCAAGGGTTGCAGAAGAAATACAAAATGAATTTAAAAATGCACAAATTTCAAAAATAAAAAGCGATGGAGGGCATTTTATTGTCGAAATAGATGGCAAAATAATTTACTCAAAAAAAGATCTATTTAATTGCGAAATTGATAGGTTTCCTTATGAGGGAGAAATTGTTAAACTTATAAAAAAAATGTAAATTCATAACCCTCATTTTTTGAGGGTTTATTTTGTCAAAGCTACAAGCATTCCTTCATAGAGTTTTTCATAAATTTCAATCGAACAAAGATGTTTAACAAGCTCTAATCCAAACAATATAGCTGTAGCTGGTCCTGCTGAAGTGATAACGTTTTCATTTACTACAACAGCTTTTGAAATTCTAGTCCCATCAATACCGATTTCACATCCAGGATAGCAAGAAAATTCCCCCTTAATTACTCCTGCTTTTGCTAAGACTATTGGTGAAGCACAAATTGCTGCTACTATTTTTTTATTTGCATAAAGCTCTTTTATGATTTTAATAATTTCATCATTATTTTTAAGATTCATCATACCTTCAAGACCACCAGCCATAGCAATAGCATCTAAAGATATATTTTTAACTTCTGCTAATCTTGTTTCAGCTTGAATGCAAATTCCATTTGCACCCTTAACCAAAAGCTCATCATCTAAGGAAGCTATAATGATTTCTAAATTTCCGCTTAATTGCCCTGCTCTTTTTAAAACATCTACAATACCTATAAATTCAGCCTCTTCAAATCCTTTAGCTAAAGGCACTAATACTTTTTTACTCATTTTAATCCTTTAATCAACAAATCTTTTATTTAAATCATTAAAATAATCTATACGCCTATCACGCAAAAATGGCCACCATCTGCGGACATTCTCACATCTTTTCATATCTATTTCTACTACTTGACAAATTTCATCACTTGAATTTGCCATAAAAAGCTCTTCTCCTTGAGCACCAAAAACAAAAGAATTTCCCCAAAATCTTATACCTTCTTCTACCCCACTTTCATCTTTTTCAAACCCGACTCTATTAACCGCTACCACTGGCAAGCCATTTGCTATAGCATGGCCTCTTTGCACTCCTATCCAAGCGTTTAATTGTCTTTGTTTTTCATCTTCGCTATCTTTATCAAACCACCCAATAGCTGTTGGATAAATTAAAATTTGAGCTCCTTTTAAAGCCATTATCCTAGCAGCTTCTGGATACCATTGATCCCAACAAATTAAAACCCCAAGTCTTCCAACACTAGTATTTATAGGCTCAAAACCTAAATCTCCAGGTGTAAAATAAAATTTCTCATAAAAACAAGGGTCATCAGGTATATGCATTTTACGATATTTACCAGCGATAGTGCCATCTTTTTCAAAAACCACACTAGTATTATGATAAAGTCCAGCACTTCTTTTTTCAAATAAAGAGCTAACTAAAACTATATTATTTTTTTTAGCAATATTTGACCAAAATTTTACATCTTTTTCATAATCATTTGCCAAATCAAAAAAATCAACATTTTCACTTTGACAAAAATATTGTGTTTGATGAAGCTCTTGCAAGCAAACTAATTTAGCATCTTGCATAACTGCTTGCTCTATAAGCTCACAAGTTTTTTCTATAGTATTTTTTTTGTTTTGATTAAATTTGTGCTGTATCAAAGCTATTTTCATTTTTTATCCTTTCCTTGTCTGAATCATCATAAGGATCAAGATGAATTTGAATATCCCATTTATTATTTTTGTAATTTTGTCTAATTTTATCTTCTATATCATCTGCAATCTTATGTGCATCAAGTAAAGAAATTATAGGACAAAACACTAAATGCACACTAAGATAATTTTTATCAGGACTTTGACGCGTTTTTAATTGATGAAAACTCACAACTTCAGGATGTTTTTGTATGCAAGTTTGTATCCAAGCTACAATCTCATCTGATAAAGCTTTATCCATTAAAAATTCTAAGCTTTTTTTAATAATCTTAAGTGCTGAAAAAGCTATATAAAAACTCACCAATATCCCAAAAATAGCATCAATTATATAAAATTCCGTAAAATAAATAATTATCAAAGCCAAAAGTGTGAGAAAATTTGTTAAAACATCACTTTTATAGTGCAAACAATCAGATTCTACAATCAAACTTTGTGTTTTTTTAGCTACATAAGAGAGAAATAAAACTAAGATAAAAGTTACAACTAAAGCAAAAATCATAACAAAAATACCCAAATTTAAATCTGTTATATCTTCTTGATTATAAATTTTTTTTATACTTTTATACAAAATATAAATGCCTATTGTCAAAATTGTGGCACCTTCAAACAAACCCATTAAAGCTTCTATTTTTGAAAATCCAAAATTATATTTTTTATTTGATTTTTGCGAGGCTTTTTTTAAAGCTAAAAAATTTAAAATAGAAATAGTAAAATCCACTAAAGAATCAATAGCACTTGCAAGTATAGCAATGGATCCTGAACTAAATCCTACTATAAATTTAATAATTGCTAAAAATATAGCACAAATACTAGCAATTATTGTGGCCTTTTTTTGTAAATTCATCTTTGGCCTTGAAAACGATTTTGACACGAGCAATGCAAAGATCCATTTTGTCTTAAAAATACCCTTGCATCTACCCCAATCACCTCACGATCTTTACATATTTTTTGTAATTTATCTATAACGATCTTATCATTTTCATCATTATAAGTTGGAACAATCAAAGCACCATTAATAAACACAAAATTTACATAAGTAGCACCTAATCTTTTACCCTCATAGTAAATAGGCTTAGGAATTGGCAAACCAACAAGCTCATATCCACTTTGTTTAAGCTCCTTTTCCATAGCTTTTAATGATTCATAATGCTCATCTTTTTCATCTTCACAAACACAATATGCAATTGTTTTTTCATTTATAAATCTAGCTAAGGTATCTATATGAGAGTCTGTATCATCACCTCTTATATAGCCATAATCTAACCATATAATTTTTTCTAAACCAAAAATATCTTTTAATTGCTTTTCAATTTCATCTTTTTTTAAATTAGAATTTCGATTCTCATTTAGCAAACAAGCACTAGTTGTAAGCATTACTCCTTGACCATTAAAATCAATACTTCCACCCTCTAAAATAAAATCCACTTTTTCTAATTTTCCTTGCAATTTACTCTTAAAAAGCTTAGAATTTACAGCATTATCTAAGGAGCTTTGAAACTTATCCCCCCAAGCATTGAAAGTAAAATCAAGTGCCAATAATTTCTCATCTTCATAAACATCAATAGCACCAAAATCTCTAATCCAAGTATCATTAGTTTGACATTGAAAAAAATCTACATTATTGATATTTTGAAATCTTTTAAAATCATCTTCATTTGGTGCTATAAGTAATATTTTTTGAAATCTAGCTACTACTTTGATAAACTCTTCGTAAGCTTTTAAAATATCTTCTAAATAAAACTTCCAATCACTATTTTTATGAGGCAAGGAAATTAAAAGCAAATCTTGCTCACACCATTCAGCTATACTTTTTCTCATTTTAATACCTTTTTTGATAATTAAAAAAGTATTTTAGCATTTTAATTAATACATTCACTCTTTTTTCAAAACCCAAGCAAAATACCAAATTCCAAATGAGATGATTAAAATAGCAAGTAATCTTATATCATATACATTAAAACCTATATAAAGAACAGAATACATAAAACCAAAACTTCCAGTATAAATGCAAATTTTGCTCATCAATCCATTTTCTACAGCTTTAAAGCAAGGACATTTATGAAAAAATTTATTTTTTTGTTTTTCTTTAGGTTTAAAAAAACTTAAAATAGCACTCAAAATAAGCACAAAACTTAAAATATATAAAACATTTTCCATTAATTAAAATACCTAAGCCAAGCTGGTATAGCTTGTTGTTCTTCTTTTAAAGTTGTTTTCTCACCATGACCTGGTAAAAGTTCAAAATCTTTTTCATAAGTTAAAACTTTCAATAAACTCTCCTTCATTAAATTTGCATTAGAATACGGAAAATCCCATCTACCAATACTTCTACAAAATAAAAAATCTCCACTAAACATCACATCTTTGCCTACTAATTCTATCATAGTGCAACCTGGAGTATGTCCTGGAAAAAAATGAAATTTAAAAGTAAAATCATCAATTTTAACTTCATTCTCATCATCAATTAAAACATCTGCCTTGCTATGTTCAAAACCATAATTAAAAGGATCTTTTAACATAAATTCATCGTTTTTGTGAATATATATTGGAATTTGATACATTTTTTTTACCTTAGCATTGTCAAAAATATGATCATAATGACCATGAGTATTTAAAATAGCAATAGGTTTGCTAACATTTTCTTTTATAAAATCTAAGGCATTTTGACCTGGATCTATAATGATTTGTTTATTTTCATAATCAACAATATAACAATTTGTTTCATAAGGCCCGCAAGGACATTTTAAAATACGCATATAAACTTCCTTTTAAGTAAATCAAAATATAATTAAAAAATTTAATTATTAAGATTTTTTATGAATTATACAAAATTACAAGAATTATTAATAAATTTTATAAGAAAAAATGCAAAAGATAAAGGTCTTATCCTAGGATTAAGTGGTGGCATAGATTCAGCATTAGTAGCTTGTCTTTGCAAACAAGCAGTAGGAAACAAACTATATGCTTTATTAATGCCGACAAAACACTCTAAAAAAGAGAATCTAAACGATGCAATTATGCTTTGTGATACCCTAAATATAAAATATAAAATTATTTACATAGATGCGATTTTGCAAAATTTTGAACCACTATGTGAAAATCTTAACAAACTTCGCAAAGGAAATCTCATAGCAAGAATTCGTATGTCCTTGCTATATGATTACTCAGCGTTAAAAAATGCCCTTGTTGTAGGAACTTCTAATAAAAGCGAACTTATGCTTGGCTATGGGACAATATATGGCGATTTAGCTTGTGCTTTTAATCCGCTTGCCACACTTTATAAAAGTGAAATTTTTGAATTTGCCAAATTTTTAAATTTACACGAAAATTTTATAAAAAAAGCTCCTAGTGCAGATCTTTGGCCTAATCAAAGCGATGAAAATGATTTAGGCTATACCTATAAAGAGCTTGATAGCATTTTAAAAGCCATAGAAAATAATGAAAATTTAGATCATTTTGATGAAAAATTAAAAAGAGATATTTTAAAACGCATTCAAAATAATGCCTTTAAAAGAAGGCTTCCTGCTACTTTAAAGAGTTTTAATGACTTGGATTGACAAATATTTTTATAAGCCTAAATTTTATCAAAAATTATTAGCTATACTACTTTTACCTTTTAGTTTTTTATATGCATTTATAGCTATTTTAAACACTAAAATTAAAAAAGAAATTCATTTTAATATCCCTATTATTAGCGTAGGAAATTTGACTATAGGTGGCAATGGCAAAACTCCAGTTTGCAAGGCGATAGCTACTGAATTTGAAAAAAGTTTTATTATACTTAGAGGTTACAAAAGAAAAAGCAAAGGTTTAGTTGTAGTAAAACATAATCACAAAATATTATGTGATATCGACAAAAGCGGTGATGAAGCTATGGAATATGCCTTAAATCATAAGTGTTATGGAGTTATAGTTAGTGAAGATAGGATTGCTGGTATCAAAAAAGCTATAGAACTTGGTGCAAAACTTATAATTTTAGATGATGCTTTTTCTAAATTTTATATCAAAAAATTTGATATTTTACTTCAAAGCAAAGATAAGCCTTTTTTTAATTTTACTCTACCAAGTGGAGCTTATCGCTTGCCTAAATTTTACGAAAAACAAGCTGATTATATAGCATATGAAGGAAAAGATTTTAAACGATATTCTTATGTTAAAGAAAATCAAAAAGCTATTTTAATAACTTCCATAGCTAAACCATTTAGACTTTATGAGCATTTTATAAAAGCTAGGGCTTGTTATTTTTTTTCTGATCATTACGCTTTTAAAAAACAAGAATTAGAAAAACTTTTAAAAAAACACAATTGTGATACTTTAATGCTTACTTTTAAAGATTATGTAAAAGTGAAAGATTTTGGTTTTAAAATAGAATTAATCAAATTAGAAATTATCTTAGATGAAAATTTTAAAAAAATCTTAAAAAATTACATACAAAATTTCAATTAGAAGGAAAAAAATGTTGCTATGCTCTACACAAAATATCAATGAAACTTCAAATTTTTCAAATGCCTTATTAAATCCAAGTGCTACAAACAATGCCTTATATGCTCCTTTAAATTTACCAAAATTAAATTCTGAAAAATTAAAAAATTTAAACTATACAGAATTTGCTCTAAAGATTATAGAAGCTTTTGATTTTGATTTAGATTTAAAAATATTTAAAAAAGCTTTAAAAACTTATGAAAATTTTGATGATAAAAATTGCCCGATTGATATTAAAAAAATTAATGAAAATTTATATATAAATGAGTTGTATCACGGACCAACTAGAGCTTTTAAAGATATGGCTTTGCAACCTTTTGGAGTGCTTTTAGAGTATCTAAAAAAAGATGATTCTTATTTGATTATGTGTGCTACAAGTGGAGATACAGGACCTGCGACACTAAAAAGTTTTGAAAACAAAAAAAATATCAAAGTAATTTGCATTTACCCAGAAAATGGAACAAGCAAAACTCAAGCTTTGCAAATGATTCACACAAAGGCTAATAATTTAAAATCTATAGCCATTAAAGGCAATTTTGATGACGCACAAAATGCTTTAAAAGCTCTTTTGCAAGATGATGATTTTAAAAATACACTAAAAGAAGAAAAATTTAATCTTAGTGCTGCAAATTCGGTAAATTTTGGAAGAATACTTTTTCAAATTATTTATCATTATTATGCAAGTGTAAAAATAAATAAAAAGATTGATATTATTATTCCAAGTGGAAATTTTGGTGATGCACTAGGGGCTTATTATGCAAAAAAAATGGGTGCAAATATTGGAAAAATAAAAATTGCTTCAAATTCTAATAATATTTTAAGCGAATTTTTTAATACAGGAAAATATGATTTAAGAAATAAGACTTTGCAAAAAACTATTTCTCCAGCTATGGATATTTTAATATCCTCTAATATAGAAAGATTACTTTTTGATAAATTTAAAGACAAAAGAACAAAAGATTTAATGCAAATGTTAAAAAATCAAAAATTTTACGAACTTACTCAAGAAGAATTAAAACTCTTAAAAGAAGATTTTGAAGCTGATTTTTGCACTGATGATGAATGTATGCAGTATATAAAAAAATACCAAGATTATCTTTTAGATCCTCACACTTGCACTTGTTTTAAAATGCTAAATTTAAATACACCTACCCTCATAACCTCTACAGCCCAATGGAGTAAATTTACACCAAGTATGTATAAGGCTTTATTTGATAAAGAATGTATTAATGAAAAAGAAGCTATGAAAGAAATTGCAAATAAATTTCATCAAAATATACATAAAAATATTATTTCTTTATTTGAAAAAGAGGAATTTAAGATAAATCCTTGCAAAATTAGTGATTTAAAACAAATTATTATAGATTGGATAAAACAATGATTATCATACCAGCAAGATTAAAATCAAGTCGTTTTGAAAATAAAATATTGTGTGATATAGATGGCTTGCCTATGTTTATTTATACAGCTAAAAAAATGCAAAAAATTGATGAAGTTTATGTTGCAGTTGATAATGAAAATGTATTAAATATAGCACAAAAATATAATGTAAATGCTATATTAACAAGCACTACACACGAAAGTGGAACCGATAGAATAAATGAAACTTGTAAAATTTTAAATATCAATGATGAAGAAATTATCATAAATGTCCAAGCTGATGAGCCTTTTATAGAATTAGATAGTATTAAAAAATTTAAAGAATTTAGCAAATATGCTTTTGAAAATAATCAAAGCTTTATGACAAGTTGCTATAAAGAAATAGATGAATTTGCTAGCCAAGATCCAAATTTAGTTAAAGTGGTAATAGATACAAATGATTTTGCTTTATATTTTTCAAGATCAAAAATTCCTTATGAAAGAGCTACATACAAAGAAAAATTTAAAGCACACCTAGGAATTTATGCTTATAAAGTTAAAAATTTGAAAGAATTTTGTGCTTTTAAAAATTCAACCTTAGAAGAATGTGAAAAATTAGAACAATTAAGAGCACTAGAAAATGGTAAAAAAATAAAAATGTTAAAAATTACTAGTGAAAGTATAGGTATAGACACCAAAGAAGATTATGAAAAAGCTATAAAAATGCTAAAGGAACAAAAGTGAAAAAGATAATACTACTATGCTTATTGTTTTTTAATTTAAATGCAAAAGAATTAATAGTCGGTATGGAGCTTGCATATCCTCCCTTTGAAATGAGTGATGCTAAGGGAAATCCAAATGGTATTAGTGTGGATTTTTTAAAAGAATTTGCTAAAGAAAATAATTATACTTTACAAATTCAAAATATAGCTTGGGATGGATTAATACCTGCTCTTAGAAGCAAAAAAATTGATTTAATTATGTCATCAATGAGCGTGAGCGAACAAAGAAAAAAAGTGCTTGACTTTACTATCCCTTATGCTAAAGCAAATTTAGCCATCTTAAGTGCAAAAAAATCAAATATTAATTCTATCGATGATTTAAATCAAAAAGGAAAAATCATAGCCTTAAAACGAGGCACTAGCGCACATATTTATGCTCAAAACAATCTAACAAATGCAGAAATTTTAGTTTTTGATAAAGAAAATGCGGCTATATTAGAAGTTGTTCAAGGAAAAGCTGATGGATTTATCTATGATCAAATGAGTATTTACAAAGCTTGGCAAAAAAATTCAGAACAAACTAAGGCGATTTTTACTCCTTTTGAAAAATATCCAGAACAATGGGCAATAGCTTTAAATAAAAATAATGAAACTTTAAAAATGGAATTAAATCATTTCATACAAAAATCAAAAGAAAATGGCTTTTTTGATACTTTAGCTCAAAAATATTTAAAAGATATCCAAGAAATTTTTAAAAAACAAAAACTTGAATTTTTCTTTTAAGAAAGCTTTTTTTCAAGTGTTCTTGAAAAAATTGAAATAGGTAAAGTCAAAATCAAATAACACAATGCCAAAGGAATATAAATTTCTAAAGTAGAAAATGTAAAAGCATTAATTTCTTGGGCATTTTGTGTCAATTCTGAAATAGCTATAACACTCAAAAGTGAGCTATCTTTGATAAGATTGCTTAATTGACCACTTAATGGAGCTAAAATATTTTTTAAAGCTTGAGGAAAAATTACACTTTTATAAATTTCAAATTCACGCAAACCTAAAGCCTTAGCACTTTCATATTGAATTTTATGAACACTTAAAATCCCTGCTCTAAAAATTTCACAAATATAAGCACTAGAAAAAAAAGCTAAAATTAAAACTCCACATACATAGCGATTATTAAGCCCTAAGCTGTCTGCAAAAATATAATAAATTAATAAAATTTGCACAAGTAAAGGAGTGCCTCGAATAAGCTCTATATAAACCCTTGAAAACATATTAAAAATGATAATTTTGCATAAACTCATATAGCATAAAATCAAAGCAAATAATACACCGACAATTAAAGACAAAATACTAATTACTAAAGTAGTAAAAAAACCTGATATTATTTTGTATTTGTATTCTAATAAACTAGTAAAATCAAAATTATAAGTAGCACTTAAAAAAATAAGATAAAAAAATACAAACAAAACAATAATCAAAACAAAAGCATTAATAATAAAATTTACAAAATTTAAGCTCTTAGCTTCATTAAATTTATGATTTAAGATAAAAAAACTCATTTTTCCCTTATTTTAGATAAAAATATTATAAAAATTTAAAGACTTCTTTTCTTAAGACAAATTTTAACTTAAATTTACTACAAATAAGTAAAATAAAATCTTTAATCATATAATATCAAGGAAAAATATGCGTTTTTTATTAATTTTTTTTTGCTACATCAATATACTTTTTTCTAATGAGATTTTAAAACTTGATGAAGCATTCAAACTAAACACGCACTCTTTTGATCAAGGAATTTTTTTAAAAATTAATCTAGCAAATAAAATCTACCTTTACAAAGATCAAACTAAAGTCTTAATCAATGAAAATGATATAACTTCTTTATTAAATTTTCCACAAACTTCAATACGCGAAAATAAAGAAGTAATCTTTCATCAGCTTGAAATTTTCATACCTAAGCTTTTATTAGATGATTTCATAAAAACAAATAAAGCAAAGCTTAATTTAACCTATCAAGGTTGCTCTGAAAATGGTTTATGCTATCGTCCAGTGAGTGTTGATTATGAACTTAGTAAAGAAAATAATATGTATCATATAAATTTAATTAAAAATCATTTTCAAAACACAAGTGAAGATGAGCAAATTGCCAATAACTTAAGCAAAGAAAATTTATTTATCACTTTGCTAACTTTTTTTGGTTATGGATTATTACTCTCTTTAACTCCTTGCATTTTACCTATGATACCTATACTTTCATCTTTAATAACTATGAAATTAGAAAATAATTCTTCTAAAAAATATAGCTTTTATCTTTCTTTTATCTATGTATTTTTTATGTCCTTAGCCTATGCTATAGCTGGAGCTTTAGTGGGATTTGCAGGGGCAAATATACAAGGTTTATTACAACAAGTTTGGATTATTATTGCTTTTGCTGGTATTTTTATCATACTTGCATTTTCTATGTTTGGATTTTATGAATTACAACTTCCTCTTAAATTTCAAAATTACATTAATAAAAA
Organism: Campylobacter sp.; assembly: GCF_020024835.1. GTDB lineage: Bacteria > Campylobacterota > Campylobacteria > Campylobacterales > Campylobacteraceae > Campylobacter_D. Next base: position 15,140 of record NZ_JAHHTD010000027.1, read on the forward strand.
AATAGGAAATAAAAATGGAGTCGCAGGCATAGCAATTATGGGATTTTTATCTGCATTAATTGTAGGTCCTTGCGTAGCAGCACCCTTAGCTGGTGCGTTATTGTATATTACTAAAAGTGGTGATGTATTCTTAGGTGGAATTTCTTTATTTGTAATGAGTTTTGGTATGGGTATGCCTTTGCTATTATTAGGTATTGGAGGGGGTTTTATAAAAAGTGGTGTTTGGATGCTAAAAGTAAAAATGTTTTTTGGTTTTTTAATGCTAGCTATGGCTATTTGGATAATGGAAAGAATTTTAAATGCAGATATCATTTTAATGCTTTATGGGATATTAGGAGTATTTTTTGTAAGTTTTATGGGGCTTTTTGATGAAATTAAAAATAATTTTGATAAATTTAAAAAAGCATCTTTAATTTTAATTTTAGTTTATAGTTTAAGCATTTTAATCGGTGGATTTATGGGGTCAAAAAACTTACTCAAACCCTTAAATTTTTCTACAAATATAGAGCAAAATCCACATAATTTAACTTTTAAAAAGATTAAAAATTTAAAAGAATTAAACGAAGAATTGCAAAAATCAAGCAAACCAGTTATGCTTGATTTTACAGCAACTTGGTGTGAAAACTGCAAACTTTTAGAAAAATACACTTTTAAAGATATAAAAATACAAAAATTACTAAACAACTATACACTTTTGCAAATTGATATCACAAACAACACTCAAGAAGATTTAGCATTGATGAAACAATTTAATGTTTTTGGCCCGCCTGTTATGATATTTTTTCACAATACAAAAGAAAAAGGTCGCATAATCGGCTATGTTAATGCACAAGAATTTATAAAAAAATTGCCTTAAAAATGTGCTTATTTGAAAAAACCTTTAATCCCTTCAAGCTGGTATTGCCATAATTTTTCTATAAAAATTTTAAGTTTTATGGCTATTTTTCCGCTTAAAGGCTTATGCAATATAGTGCCTACTGCATAATCTTTTCCTATAGAACAAAGAGTATTTCCGCTTATAAATTCAAATTTTTGATTATTTTCTTTATTATCAATTAAATTCATTAAAACTTTAGCTACATAAGCACCCTGCCTTAAAGCCAATTGTGCAGTTGGCGGATAAGGGGCATTAGTTTTTGCATTTTTTAATATGCTATTATCGCCTATAAAAAAATATCTATTGGCATTTTCCATATTTATAGGATGCATAAATTCATCTATTTCAATACGCGATCTTACGCTTGGAAAATCACTACTATTTTCTATGACACTATTTCCTCTTACTCCAGCTGTCCAGATTATAGTATTTGCTTTTATAAAATTTTCATCAGCCAATCTTATACCATTTTTTTCACATTCTATAATTTTAGATTTTTCATATACTTTCACACCTAATTTTTTCAATCTCAAACTAGCCTTATTTGCTAATTTTTCATCAAACATTGGCAAGATATGATCCATAGCCTCTACTATAAAAAGCTCCAGATCTTCATAAGCAATATTTTCTTTTTTACAAGTTTTTTTTAGTTGCAAAGCTAAAGAAGCTATAAACTCAACCCCACTTAAACCACCCCCACAAACTACTATTTTTAAATCATCTTTATTTTGCGTATATTTATAATTTTTAATTTTTTTATAAATTTCTTCATTAATTTTCAAAGCATTTTCGTAATTATCTATACTTAAAGCATATTCTTGCATACCCTTAATCCCAAAAGTTTCTTTTGCAAATCCTAAACCACAAACTAAAATATCAAAATCATATTCAGCATTTTTAGTAATAACCTTATCTCTTTTTATTTTTACAACTTCATCTTGGATCAATTTAATATTAGAATTTAATAAAGGCAAAAGATCAAATTTAGAACTTAAAATATCTTCATTAGAAGCGACTTTGTGTAGCAAAATCGTATGATAATGATAAGAATTATTATTGATTAAGCTAACTTGAGCTTTAGTAAAAAAATCTTCATTTAAGGCTTTTATAGCAGATAAACTACCATATCCAGCACCTAAAAATAAAATTTTCTTCTTTTGCATTGAAAATCCTTTATTTTTTATGAAAAATAATTAATTTTTTGGCATAATGTTATAACTTTTTATCTTAAATACTTTTTACTTACCGAGGAAATACTATGCAAAGACAAATATGGAGCAATACTTTTACATATATACTAACAGTGGCAGGAGCTACAATTGGTTTTGGTGCTACGTGGCGTTTTCCTTATCTAGTTGGAGAAAATGGTGGTGGAGCTTATGTTCTTACCTTTTGTATAGCTATGATATGTATAGGTATTCCTGTTATTTTAGTTGAAAATGTCATCGGAAGAAAAAAAATGCTAAATTCAGTAGATGCATTTAGTGGTAATAATATTAATCAAGCTTGGAAAGGCGTTGGTTATATGGGATTATTAGGTAGTTTTGGAATTATGGCTTATTATATGGTTATAGGTGGATGGGTTTTAACTTATATTTTTAAAATCGCTACTAAAGAATTTGATCTTTCAAATCCCATAAATGCTCAATACACCAACGATTTTTACAATCTAACAATAGAAAATAATCCTTTATTAATAGGTATTTTTACAACAATTTTTGTAATATTAAATTGGTTCATACTAAAAAAAGGCATAATAAATGGCATAGAAAAATCCGTTAAATATCTTATGCCATTTTTATTTATCTGTCTTTTGATTGTAGTGATAAGAAATTTAACCTTAGAAGGTGCCAGCGAAGGTGTAAAATTTTATCTAACTCCTGATATATCTAAAATTACACCTAAGTTATTCATAGATGTTTTAGGGCAAGTATTTTTTGCACTTTCTTTAGGTTTTGGAGTGATGATCACTTTATCTTCACATTTAAACAAAAATGAAAATTTAATCAAAACTTCAATTTATACAGGTATTTTAAATACTCTCATAGCAGTTTTAGCCGGATTTATGATTTTCCCTGCTTTATTTAGTGCTGGCTTAACTCCAGATAGTGGCCCTTCTTTAGTTTTTAAAACTTTACCTGTAGCATTTTCTCATATACCTTTTGGTGGAATAATATGTATATTTTTCTTTTTATTGTTAATAATTGCCGCACTCACTACGAGTTTGCCAATTTATCAAGTTATCATCAATGTTTTAGAAGAAAAATTTAAACTTACAAAAAATACTGCTATAAATCTCACTCTAGGAAGTATTTTTTTACTTGGAAATTTACCATGTATCCTTACTTATGGACCATTAAAAGACATAACTATCATCAAAAATAAAAATATTTTTGATACTTTTGACTTTGTAAGTGGTAATATACTTTTTGTTTTAACAGCGTTTTTGTGTTGCATTTATGTTGGCTGGATTATGAAAGATGAGGCAATCAAAGAATTATCAAACAATGGAAAAATAAAATCAATTTGGATAAAAATATGGTTTTACTATGTTAAATTTATCATTCCTGTTATTATTTTGACGATTTTTTATTTTGGTATTTTTTAATTACTCATAGATTCTAGTTTTTATAGAAAAATCATCAGATATTGATTGCTCAAGATGAGTAAAATAAATAAATTAAATTTCTTAAGAGGTAATAATATAAAAATATTAGGTTTTGATATAGGTATTAAATCTATAGGCTGGGCTTTTGTTGAAAACAATGAATTAAAAGATTGTGGTGTGAGGATATTTACTACAGCTGAAAATCCAAAGACAAAAGAGTCTTTAGCTTTGCCAAGGAGAGAAGCAAGAAGCTCTAGGAGACGTCTTAAGAGAAGAAAATCAAGATTAATTGCTCTAAAACATATCATTGCTAAAGAATTGAAATTAAATTATAAAGATTATATGGCAAATGATGGAGAGTTACCAAAGGCTTATGAAGGAAAATTAACTAGTCCTTATGAGTTAAGATTTAAAGCCTTAAATGAAAAATTAACTCCACAAGATTTAGCAAGAGTGGTTTTACACATAGCAAAACATCGTGGTTATATGAATAAAAATGAAAAAAAATCAAGTGATAATGAAAAAGGTAAAATTTTAAGTGCATTAAAAATAAATACTTTAAAATTAGAAAAATACCAAAGTGTTGGGGAATACTTTTATAAAGAATTTTTTCATAAATACAAAGAAGGCACAAAAAATTTTACAAATATACGTAATAAAGTTAAAATCAATGAAAAAGGTCAGAAAAAAGTTAATTATGAAAATTGTATTTTAGCAAGTGATTTAGAAAAAGAATTAAAATTAATCTTAGAAAAACAAAAAAATTTGGACATAGCTATGATGATGATTTTATAAGAGAAATTATAGATCTTGCATTTTTTCAAAGACCACTTAAAAATTTTTCGCATTTAGTTGGAACTTGCACTTTTTTTGAAAATGAAAAACGAGCTTGTAAAAATTCTTATAGTGCTTGGGAATTTATAGCTTTAAGTAAAATTATTAATGAACTAAAAAGCTTGGAAAAAGAAAGCGGAGAGGTTTTTTTAGCTAAAATAATAAATGAAATTTTAAATCATATCTTAGATAAAGGAAGCATTACTTATAAAAAACTTAGAGCTTATATTAATTTAGATGAAAAAATGCTTTTTAAAAATCTAAAATATGATAAAAATGATGCTGAAAATACGAAGTTGGTTGAATTTAAAAAACTAATTGAATTTAAAAAAGCCTTAGGAGAGCATTCTTTAAATAAAAAAGAATTAGATGAAATATCTACTCATATTACTTTGAT
>NZ_JAHHTD010000028.1 GCF_020024835.1 Campylobacter sp.
GTTTAATTTAAAATATTTTACTACATAAATTAGGAAAATCTAATTAGATATTTTTTTAAGCAAGATTTTTTTATAATCTTTTAGATTGTTAAATTTCTTATAGGAGAAAAATTGAAAACTATAGGTTTAATAGGCGGAATGAGTTATGAAAGCACTCTTAGTTATTATAAAATTATCAATAAAATCATTAATGAAAAATTAGGGAAATTGCATAGTGCCCAGATTATTTTAAGTAGTCTTGATTTTGAAGAAGTTGTAAAGTGTCAGCGTAATAATGATTGGCAAAAAGCAAATGAAATTTTAACAAATCAAGCCCTACTCTTGGAAAAATGTGGAGTTGATTTTATTTTAATTTGCACAAATACTATGCATAAATGCTATGATGAAATTCAAAAGAAAATAAAAATACCAATTTTTCATATAACTCAAGCAATTATATTAGAGCTTCAAAAAGAAAACATTGATAAAGTTTTATTACTGGGGACTAAATATACTATGAGTGAAAGTTTTTATAAAGAACTTTTGGAAAATTCTAACATAAAAGTTTTTATACCATCTAATGATGAGATGTGTAAAATTAATGATATTATTTTTAATGAACTTTGCAAGGGTAAAATAGAAGAAAAATCAAGAATGTATTTTGATAATTTGATTTCTAAATTTCCACAAGCACAAGGTGTCATACTTGGTTGTACTGAACTTGGAATGATTATAGAAAAAAATTCTAAAAAACTTTTTGATAGTGCTTATATTCACGCAAAAATGGCAGCATTAAAAGCTTTGGAATAAAATAAAATGAAATATCCACTAGATTGTGAAGAGAATTTTGAAAAATCTTTTTTATTTTGGCTTTGTAGATATGTTAAATTTAAACTCAACTCTTTATCTAATAAAGAATTAAAAGATCCGCAAGCCCTTGCTTTTATAAATTTAAATTTAAGTAAGGGTATAAAAAATATACAAGAACTTGACGCTTATGTAAAAAAATCTCGAAATATAGGATTAAATGGTGTAAATACTTATTTTAATCCTTTAAAAAAACTTTTTGAATATTTGATGTTATATAAGCTTTATTCTTTAAAGCAAATTGATGAAGAGCTTTTGGTAGAGGTTTTAGCAAGTATTAGTGCTTCTTTATCTGATGCGAGTAAAAAAAATTATCGTATTGCTATAATTAATTTTTTTGATTTTTTAGATAAACAAAATGAAGAAAACCATAAAGCCCATGTGTTTGATATTAACCTCAAAAATTGGGGTGGTGTAAGTGGCTTAAGAGGAGTTAAGTTACCAGAATATATGAGCGAGGACGAAGTTGGCAAATTTTTAAATGCGATTGATGAGATGAATTTTAAAAATAATACTATCCGTAATCGTTTAATTATTAAAATTATTATTTTTACTGGCATTCGTGTAAGTGAAGCTATAAATATAAAATTAAAAGATATAAGCGAAGAAAATGATTTGTATATCATACGTATTAGAGGTAAAGGAAATAAATATCGTATTGTAATGATAAAAAAAGAATTGATTGAAAATCTCTTAAAAAATATTCAGGTAAATTATCTCTCGCAAGATAACCTTTTGTTTGTAAATCGCAATGGTAAAGCCTTAACGCAAGCTTATGTTTCGCGTATAGTAGAGCAAATTTTATTTAAAGCTGGAATTCGCAAGCAAAAAAATGGAGCTCATATGCTAAGGCATACTTTTGCAACCTTACTTTATAAACAACAAAAAGATTTAGTTTTAGTTCAGGAAGCTTTAGGGCACGCAAGTTTAAATACTTCAAGAATTTATACACATTTTGATAATGAAAAATTAAAACTAGCTGCAGAAGTAGCTAAAAAACTTTATGATAAAAAATAGTTTGATGATTTTATAATATAAATTTTTGCAATATTTTCACTATAATGTAAAAATAATTTTATAAGATTTAATTCGTATTTTTGTTGCATTTTAAGGAAAATTAATGACTTATTTAGAAATAGATGGTGTTGAAAAGTTAGATGGAGAAGTTGTAATTAGTGGAGCTAAAAATGCTGCTTTGCCTTTGATTGCTTTAAGTATTTTGGCAAAAAATGAGGTGCAAATTTCAAATTTACCTAATGTTGCAGATATTTGCACCCTACTTTCTTTGCTTGAAAATTTAGGTGCAAATTATATTTTTAAAGACAATCAAGCAAGTATTGATACTAGTAATTTAAATAAAACTATTGCAAAATACGATATAGTGCGTAAAATGCGAGCTTCTATACTTACTTTAGGGCCATTATTAGCAAGATTTGGAAATTGTGAAGTTTCCTTGCCTGGAGGTTGTGCCATAGGACAAAGACCGGTTGATTTACATCTTTTAGCTTTAGAAAAAATGGGAGCTAATATAGAAATAAAACAAGGATATGTTATAGCTAATGGGAGTTTAAAGGGTGCTGATATAGTATTTGATAAGATTACAGTTACAGGAAGTGAAAATATTATTATGGCAGCTGCTTTAGCACGAGGTAAAACAAAACTTTTAAATGTAGCAAAAGAACCTGAAGTAGTGCAACTTTGTGAAGTATTAAAAAATGCTGGATTAGATATACAAGGTATTGGAACAGATGAGTTAGAAATATATGGAACTAGCGGTCAATTGCTTGAATTTAAACCTTTTTCTATCATACCTGATCGTATTGAAGCTGGAACTTATCTTTGTGCTAGTGCTATTACGAATTCAAAGATTACTTTAAAGAAAGTTAATGCCTCTCATCTTAGTGCTGTGCTGGTGAAATTAGAGCAAATGGGTTTTAGTTTTAATATTAGTGAGGATAATATTAGCATTAATCCAACGCAAAAAATTAAACCTGTAGAAATTCTAACTAGTGAGTATCCAGGATTTCCAACTGATATGCAAGCACAATTTATGGCATTGGCTTTAAAAGCTGATGGGACTAGTATAATAGATGAAAGGTTATTTGAAAATCGTTTTATGCACGTTAGTGAGCTTTTAAGAATGGGAGCTGATATAAGATTAAATGGGCACATTGCTACTATAAATGGCACTAAAGAGCTTTTTGGTGCTGATGTGATGGCTACTGATTTGCGTGCCTCATCAGCACTTATTTTGGCGGCTTTAGCTGCAAAAGGCACAAGTAGAATTCATAGAATTTATCATCTTGATAGAGGTTATGAAAAATTAGAAGAAAAATTTAAATTTTTGGGTGCTCATATACGGAGGTTGGAAGAATGAGAGATATTTTTGCTACTATAGAATATTTAAAAAAATATATTAAAGTAAAAAATGATTTTGAAGTGGTTAATCTCACTCAAGCTTTAAATCGTGTTATTTTTGAAGATATTTTTATTAAAAAAAATTTGCCTGCATTTGATAATTCGGCATTAGATGGATATGCTTTAAATTATCAAGATAAAGATAATTTACTTAAAATCAAAGGAAGTATTTTAGCTGGAGATAATAAAAATTATAGTATAGAAAAAAATGAATGCTATAAGATTATGACAGGAGCTAAAATTCCGCAAAATGCAAACACAATCTTAATGTTTGAAGATGCATTGATAGAAAATGGAAAATTAAATGCTAGTAAAGCAAAAGAAGATAATGCTATTCGTTTTAAAGGTGAAGAGGCAAAAATTGGAGATTTTTTATTTAAAAGAGGCACTAAAATTACTTCAGGTGTTATAGCTATGTTAGCAGCACAAGGAATTTATGAAATAAAAGTGCTTAAAAAAATTCAAATTGGAATTTTTTCTAGCGGAAATGAACTTATTGAACCTTGGGAAAAAGCTAGTGAAAATAATATATATAATGCTAATGCCTTTGGAATTTATTCTATTTTGCAAGATATTGCTGATGTGAAATATTTAGGATTGATAAAAGATGATATTGAGGCATTTAAAAAGAAATTAGAATATCAAAAATTTGATCTATTTATAAGTAGTGGTGGTGCTAGTGTTGGCGAAGCTGATTTTAGTAGGCAAGCTTTGGTTGAAAGTAATTTCCACCCTATTTTCGAAAAAGTGAATGCAAAGTTATGCAAACATACTAAACTTTTTAGCAAAGAAAATACATTTTTCTTAGTTTTGCCAGGAAATCCTTTAGCATCTTTAGTATCTACTCATATTTTTGCTAAAAATATTTTAAATTTATTTTATGGTTTAAATGAATCTTGTTTTATTAAGGCAAAATTAAAAAACACTCTTTCTTTTAAAGGAGGTAGAAATGATTTTTCTTTTGGTTTTGTAAAAGATGGTTATTTTGTAGCAAATGTTTGTAAATTTAGCTCAGGTATGATTAAGCCACTTTATGAAAATGATTATATTTTAATAAGCAAGGAATCAGATAGTAAAATTTTAGAAAATCAAGAGGTTGATGTTTTAAAATTATAACTTCATTAAAAGAAGTTATAATTGCTTTAAAAGATTATTTATTATGTTATTTTGAGATTTTTTATATTGATTATGATGTAATTTATCCCAAGCATAAGCATTAAAATTTTGATGTAAATTTAAATCAGTATTATTAAAAGTATCATTATTTTTTTTGTATTCTTTCTTTTCTTTATTTTTTAGAGCATTTAATGTAGCTTGAAACTCATCAGAGTGTGTATTTTTATCATTTATTTTTGGTTTATTGTTTAAACTTGATATTTTCACATCATTGTTGATTAACATTTTAACTCCTTGATATTTTTAACTAAATTAAGCAAAAATTATTCCTTTAATTTTATATGATACTAATAAGGCTAGATTTATAAATTTAATCTTATTTATTTCAACTAAAATCAAACTTTTTTTATGTATGATAATTAAAAATTTTGTTTTGAGGTCGGGTTTGATTATAAAAAAGATTGTTTGGTTTTTATTTTTATATGTTTGTAGTTTTGCTTCAAATTTTGACGAAGTCAAACTTGCTTTGATTAAGGAATTTAAGACAAATTATCCAGAAATAGAAATAATATCTTTAGAACTTGATACACAATCTAGCCTACCTCAAGATTTTAACCAATACACATTTTTAAAATTAGGTAATCATAATTTTGATAGATCTGATGGTTTTATTAAAGCTGAATTTAAAACCCCCAAACAATACAAAAAAAATATTTTTTTTAAATATTTCTTAAAGGCAAAATTAGAAATTTTACAAAGCACTCGTTTTATTTCTCGCAATGAAAATTTAAGTCCATCAAGTTTTAAAATTGTAAAAATTTCTTTTGATAAAGTGCCAAATGGTATTTTAAAAAAGAGTGAAATAGTTGGTTTGATTGCAAAAAGTAATATTAGAGAAAATGTTATCTTAAAATATAATATGTTTAAAACCAAAACTTTAATCCAAAGAAATGACTCTGTATATGGCATAGTAAGAGATGGCGAATTAAGTATGATGATAGAACTTAAAGCTATGCAAAGTGGAAATTTAAATCAAAAAATTCGTCTTAAAAATAAAGATGGAAAAATAGTCCATGGTAAGGTTATAAGCAAGAATTATGTGGAGATTAAATGAAAAAAATTCTAGTTAATATAAGTGGAGCTAGTTCCTGTGAATTAGGATTTTTGCTTTTAAAATATTTGCAAGATAAGGGTGAAATTTTTGCCATTGTTTCTAATAGTGCAAAAATTAGTTTTGCAAAGGAAAATTTAGATTTTAAAATAGATAATTTTGTAGATTTTATTCGGCAAAAATTTACATTGGAAAATGTTACTTTTTTAGAAAATGACAATATAAGTGAATGTGTAGCTAGTGGATCTTTTGGTATAGAAACAACTTTTATTACTCCGTGTTCTATTAATACTTTAGCTAAGATTTCTTGTGGAATTTGTGATAATCTTATCACAAGAAGTGCCGCAGTGGCATTAAAACAGAGAAAAAAAATAATACTTGGAGTCAGGGAAATGCCCTATTCTAGTATCTCTTTAGAACAAATGGCAAAATTATCCTATCAAGGAGTAATTATAGCTCCTCCTGTTATAGCTAGTTATGCTAAGGTAAAAGATTTAGATGGATTAAAAAAGTTTATTGTAGGAAAGTGGCTTGATCTTGCAGATATTGAAAATGATTTATATAAGAGGTGGCAATAATGGCAGCTTGTTTGTATCCAGGTACTTTTGATCCCATCACCAATGGACATTTAGATGTGATTTTAAGAGCAAGTAAAATTTTTGATGAAGTGGTTGTGGCGATAGCAAAAAATGATAGTAAAAATCCATTATTTAGTTTAGAACAAAGAAAAAAGATGGTTTTAGTTGCTACTAAAGGAATAAAAAATATAAAAATAGTTACTTTTGATAATTTGCTTGTAAATTTTGCAAAAGAATTAAAAATTAATATTATTGTTAGAGGTTTAAGAGCAGTGAGCGATTTTGAGTATGAGCTACAAATTGGCTATGCAAATCATATGCTATGGGAAAATTTAGAAACTATTTATCTAATGCCAAATTTGAAGAATTCATTTGTGTCAAGTTCTATTGTGAGATCTATTTATTTACATGGAGGAAATGTTGATAAATTGGTGCCACAAGAGATTATACCTTTACTAAAGGAAGAAAATGTATGTAGTGATTGAAGGAATTGATTGTGTAGGCAAAACTACGCAAATAGAGCTTTTAAAAAAATATTTTAAGGAAGCAATTTTTACAAAAGAACCTGGAGCTACAAAATTAGGAGAAAAAATAAGAGAAATTTTGTTAAATGGTGAAATTGAATTTTCAAAAAAAACAGAACTTTTGCTTTTTTTAGCCGATCGAGCAAATCACATAGATTTATTTTTATCAAAATATAAAGATAAACTAGTGATTTCTGATAGAAGTTTTATCTCCGGAATGGCTTATGCTAATGAATTTGATAAAAAAACACTTTTTGAGCTTAATTTATTTGCTACTAATGGAATTTTTCCTAAAAAGGTAGTGTTTTTATATGCAAGTAAAGAGCTTATAAAGCAAAGATTGGCTTTTAAAAAATTAGACACCATAGAAAAAAGAGGTGTAAAATATTTCTTAGAAATTCAAAATAAGTTAGAAGAAGTTTTAAATTTTTTACAAAATAAAATTGATTTTGAAATTTTAAAACTTGATGCAAGTTTAAGCATACAAGAAATACATGAAAAAATTAAGGAATTTATCGATGGTTAAAGCACTAAAAGGAATGAAAGATCTTTATGATGATCAAGCTTTACTTTATGAAAAAGTTATTAAAACTTGTGAAGTAGTAGCAAGAAATTATGGGTTTAATTTTATAAATTTTCCTCATTTAGAATTTACTAAATTATTTAAGCGTAGTGTTGGAGAGAGCTCTGATATAGTTGGTAAAGAGATGTATGAATTTAAAGATAAAGCACAAAATGAGGTTTGCTTAAGACCTGAAGGAACTGCAGGTGTAGTTCGGTCATATATAGAAGCAAAGATGGATAAAAATCAAAGTATTAAAAAATGGTTTTATTATGGTTCGATGTTTCGTTATGAAAGACCGCAAAAAGGAAGATTGCGTGAATTTCATCAATTTGGCATAGAAAGCTTTGGCAATCCTAGTGTTTATGAGGATGCTAGTATTATTTTAATGCTAAATGAAATTTTTTCTCGCTTAAATATATCTACACAATTAAAAATTAATTCTTTAGGCTGTCTGGTATGTATAGGTATTTATAAGGAAAAACTTATTGAGTATTTAAATTCTAAAAGTGGATTTTGTGAAGATTGTTTAAGAAGGGAAAAAATAAATCCTATTAGGGTGTTAGATTGTAAAAATGAAGATTGTCAAAAATTAATTGTAAATGCACCAAAAATGAGTGAATTTTTGTGTGAGTGTTGTAAAAAAGATTATGAAAAATTGCAACAGCTACTAAGAGATAATGGAATTTTGTTTGAGTGTGATGAAAAATTAGTGCGTGGTCTTGATTATTATTCTAAAACAGCTTTTGAATTTATTAGCGAAGAGATTGGCTCAAAATCCGCTATAGCAGGTGGAGGTCGTTATGATAGGTTGATTGAATATTTAGGTGGTAAAAGTGGATATGGGGTTGGTTTTGCAATAGGAATTGAAAGGATTATGGCTATTTTAGAGCAACAATGCACACAAAAACAACGAGAAGGAATTTACTTATGTGCTTTAGATCAATCTTATATAGATTTTATTTTTACACTTGCTAAGAATTTAAGAAAAAAGCACAAAGTGCTTTTAAGTTATGAGGCTAAAAAGTTAGCTAAGCATTTAAATCAAGCTGATAACTCTAATGTAAAAATATTTTTATGTATAGGCGAAACTGAAATAAAAAATCAAGAAATTTTTTATAAAAATTTAGAAAATAAAGAAAGTAAAAATATTAAAATCGCAAACTTGGAGAATGAGTTATGAAAGATTATGGTATTAGAATTTGGGGAGCGAATAATTTTATTATAGAAAATGGAAGAGTTTGCATAAATTATGGTAAAAAACCAGCCATTATAGATATAGTAAATACTTTACGTGATGATGGATATAAGGGTCCGTTATTGCTTCGTTTTCCTCATTTAATCCATAAGCAAATAGAACAAATTTATGAAAAATTTGCAAAAGCTAAAAAAGAATTTAATTACAAAGGTTCTTTTAACGCTGTGTATCCGCTAAAAGTTAATCAATATCCAGGTTTTGTTAAAAATTTAGTTAAGCTTGGAAAGAATTATAATTATGGACTTGAAGCAGGCAGTAAAGCAGAATTATTACTAGCTATGGCTTACAATAACGAAGGTTCTCCTATAACAGTTAATGGCTTTAAAGATAAAGAGCTTATAAATATGGGTTTTATAGCTTGTGAAATGGGGCATAACATTACTTTAACTATGGAAGGTCTTAATGAGCTTGAAGCTATGATTGATATTTCAAAAAATCGTTTTAAGCCAAAACCTAATATAGGCTTAAGAGTGAGACTTCATTCAGCTGGCGTTGGAATTTGGGCAAAAAGTGGAGGTATAAATTCTAAATTTGGACTTACTTCTACTGAACTTATTGAAGCAGTAAATCTTTTAAAATCTAATAAACTTTTAGATCAATTTACTATGATACATTTTCACCTTGGTTCGCAAATTACAGAAATTCATCCTTTAAAAAAAGCCTTAAATGAGGCAGGAAATATCTATACTGAACTTAGAAAAATGGGTGCAAAAAATTTACGATCAATTAATCTTGGTGGAGGTTTAGCTGTAGAATATTCTCAATGTAAAGACGAAACTAGTAGAAATTATACTTTAAGCGAATATGCAAATGATGTGGTGTTTATTTTAAAAAGTATTGCTGAGCAAAAAAAAGATCTTGAGCCTGATATTTTTATAGAGAGCGGACGTTTTGTAGCAGCTAATCATGCGGTATTAGTAGCACCAGTATTGGAATTATTTTCGCAAGAATATACAGAAAGCAAACTTTTATTAAAAGAAAAAAATCCCAAGTTGATTGATGAGCTTTATGATTTATATAAAAGTATAAAAGCCTCCAATGCTTTAGAATATTTACACGATAGTATTGATCATATGGAAAGCATTTTAACTTTATTTGATTTAGGGTATGTTGATTTACAAGATCGATCAAATAGTGAAATTTTAGTGCATTTGATTATGAGAAAAGCGATTTTTTTAGTTGGAGATCAAGCAGATTTATCAAGTTTGCAAAATGAGGTGCAAGAAAAATATTTAGTTAATTTTTCTTTATTTCAGTCCTTACCAGATTTTTGGGGCTTAGAACAAAATTTTCCAATAATGCCTCTTGATAGATTAAATAAAAAACCAACAAGAAGTGCAAGTATCTGGGATATTACTTGTGATAGCGATGGTGAAATTTCATATTCTAAAAATAATCCTTTATTTTTACATGATATTGATGTAGAACAAGAAGATTATTTTTTAGGATTTTTTTTAGTGGGAGCTTATCAAGAAGTGCTTGGAATGAAACATAATCTTTTTACTCATCCAACTGAAGCAAGTGTAAGTATAAGTGAAAAAGGATTTGAAATTGAAAGTGTTTTAGAATCTCAGTCTATTTTAGATACTTTAGAGGACCTTGATTATGATATTCATGCGATTATGGATAATATAAATGAAAAAATTTATGCTTCTAAGCTTGTAAATGAAAATCAAAAAAAACATATTTTAGGTGAAATTTATTTATTTTTAAATGATAATGGATATTTAAAAAGTGTTGGTTCTAAGTAGATATTTTTTATTTAATTTATAAAACATGGAAAAGAAAAAAATGATAGCAATTACTGGTGGAGGCACAGGCGGACATTTGGCTATTGCAAGATGTTTAATGCAAAGTGCTAATAAAATGGGCTTAGAATGTATCTATATAGGTAGTGAAAATGGACAAGATAGACTTTGGTTTGAATATGAAGAAGGATTTAAACAAAAATATTTTTTAAGCAGTCAAGGGGTTGTAAATAAAAAAGGATTGGCTAAATTTCACTCTTTTATGCATATTTTAAAATTGGCTTTAGATATTAAAAAAATTTTAAGAATTCAAAATATACAAGCTGTATTTAGTGTGGGTGGCTATAGTAGTGCTCCTGCAGCTTTTGCAGCTTTGATGGATAATATTCCTCTTTTAATTCACGAACAAAATTCAAAAATTGGAAGTTTAAATAAGCTTTTAAAACCTTTTTCTAAAGCTTTTTTTACCGCTTTTAAGGGTCAAATTACAACTACGAATACTTTTTTTTGTCCTTATCCAGTTAATGAATTCTTTTTTACAAAACGTAGAATTAGAAAGGAATTAAAAAATATTATTTTTTTAGGAGGTTCTCAAGGTGCTAGATTTATAAATGATTTAGCTATAAATAATGCTTTATATTTTAAAGAAAAAAAAATAAATATTATTCATCAATGTGGGAGTAATGACTATCAAAGGTGCAAGAAAGCGTATGAAAAATTAAACATTGAAGTTGAATTATTTGATTTTGATAAAGATGTGATTGAAAAAATTGTAAAAGCTGATTTAGCTATTGCAAGATCTGGAGCAAGCTCTTTGTTTGAATTAAGCGCAAATAATCTTCCTTGTATATTTATACCCTACCCTTATGCTGCTAAAAATCATCAATATTACAATGCCTTATATTTAAAAGAATTAAATCTTTGCGAAATTTTTACTCAAGATTCAAAACAAGATTTTATAAAAATAATAAAGAATTTCAATCTACAAGCTATATCTTTAGCTTTAAATGAAATTCAGCAAGAAAATGGCTCAGATTTTATGTTAAATAAAGCTAAAGAATTAAAAATTATTTAAATAAAATACTCCCCAATCTTACCATATTAGAACCGCAATCAATTGCAATTTCAAAATCATCACTCATACCCATAGAACAAATTTTTGCTTTATGCGTTTGGAGTTTTTCATAAATTTTATAGCCTTGTTTGAAACTTTCTTTTGTTTTTGTTTTATCCATAGAACCTATACACATAATGCCTATTAAATTTAAATTTAAACATTCTTCTTTTATTTGTAAGTATGTTTCTATAGCTTTAGTGCTATCAATGCCATATTTTGATTTTTCATTAGCAATGTTAATTTCAAGCAAAGTATCTAGTTTATAATTAAGTCTTTTATTTACAGCTTTTGCTATTTTTAAATTACTACAAGATTGCCAAAGTATAGGCTTTTGTTTAATTAATAAATTTATTTTATTACTTTGAAGATTACCTATAAAATGCCACTTAAGTTCATTAAAATTGCTTAATTGTTCTTTTTTTAAAGCTAAAGACTGCACTTGATTTTCACCAAATTCGATTATGCCTTGTTTGGATAAGATTTGAATTTGTTCGACATTTGCATATTTGCTTGCTGCTACTAATCTTATATTTTGCTTAATTGTTTTGTTAAAAATTATTTCTAAATTCATTGTTTATGCTTTCACATTAATTCATAAAGTTTTTTACGTTCGCTAGAGCTACCTATGCCAAGTTGCATACGATATTTAGTGATAGTTCTACGACCTAATTGTATGCTAGGGAATTCTTTTTGTGTTAGTTCTAAAATTTTTAAATCACTCAAAGGTTTTTTGTGATTTTCTTTTTTCACTAAATTGCTCAAAAAATCCTTTATAGTGGCATTAGAAGTTTCTCCATCATCTACAGCAGTAGTAAAAAATGCTTTCAAAGGTATTAACCCCCTATCACAACTTAAGTATTTATTTGAAATAGCCCTTGAAATAGTAGAGGCATTTCTTTCTAAATCTTGAGCTAAATCTTTAAGTTGCATAGGTTTTATATCTCCACCGGTGAAAAAATCATATTGATATTCTATAATCATAAGTCCTAATTTATAAAGAGTTGCTTTTCTCATAGCAAGAGCATCTATTAAATTTTTAGCATCTTTTAAATAAGAGCTTAAAAATTCATGCTCTAATCCATCTGCTTCAAAAGAAATTTCAGGATAGTAATCATCATTGATTTTGATTTTAATTTCACCATTTTCTTGATAAATATAAATATCAGGGATAATACTCATACTTTCTTCAAAATATTCTAAAAATGGTGGAATAGAAATTTTTTTTATAATTGAAATTGCCTTTTTATAAAGAGGATTTTTTATAAAATCTTTTGCATTTTCTAAATTTAAAATCAATATTTTGCAAAATTCATATAAATCATCTTCTAAATCAAAATGTTCTAGGGCAAAAATATATGCTTCTTGATTATTTTTAGCACCTACTCCTATAGGATCAAGATATTTAAATCTTTGTCGTATTTTTTCAACATCTAAAGGGTCAAATTCTCTTAAAATTTCTTCATCATACTCAAAATAACCTTCGTGGGTTAAGCATTCTATGATTTTTTCCGCAATAAGTTGTGATTTTTTAGTAGGAAAAAAAGGTGGAATAATTTGTTCGCTTAAAAGTTCATAAACATTTTTATGATTTAAACTTTTAGAATCTATCATTTGTGCGGTAGCATTTTTACTAAAATATTCTTGAAAATACTTATTTTGATTATGAGTAATACTAGAATTTTCTTTTATCTCTATAAAAGGATTTTCTTTTGCAAATTCATCTAAATTTTCTTTTAAATCCTCTATATTAGCTTGCAATATGGGAAGCCACGATCTTAAGGTTTGTGATAATTTAGTCTTTTGGGTTATAGATGTTTTTTGTTTTAATATCATTCAAGTTTAAACTCATTTCCAAGATAGTATTTTTTTACATCATTATTGTTTGTTATTTCATTTGCATTTCCACTTGCAAGCAATCTTCCACCTCTAATAACATAAGCTCTATCACAAATTGCTAATGTTTCTCTAACATTATGATCTGTGATTAAAACGCCAATATTCATAGCTTTTAAATCTTTTATGAGATTTTGAATTTCATTTACTGCTATAGGATCAACACCAGCAAAAGGTTCATCTAAAAGTAAAAATTTAGGATTACACATTAAAGACCTTGCTATTTCACAACGCCTTCTTTCGCCTCCGCTTAAGCTTAATCCTTTTCTATGTCTAATAGGCTCTATGCTTAACAATTCTAACATCTGTTCTACTTTTTTTTCTAAAATTTCTTGATCTTTGTAAAATATTTGAGCTGCTAAAATTAAATTATCTTCTACACTTAAATCTTTAAAAATACTACTTTCTTGAGGTAAATACCCTATGCCAATCTTTGCTCTTTTGTTTAAAGGATCTTTTGTAATATCTTTAGAGTCTAAAAAAACTTTTCCATTAGTTGGTAAAATAAGCCCACATATCATATAAAAACTTGTAGTTTTTCCTGCTCCATTTGGTCCTAAAAGTCCTACAACTTCACCACTTTGGACTTCTAAAGATATATCGTGGATAATTTTAGTTTTTTTTATACTTTTTTCTAAATTTCTTGCCTCAAGCTTACTCATAAATTATATACTTTCTTTCATTTTTATAAGAAATAATTTCTAAAATTATATTAAAAATTTGGTATTTATCTAAATATTTTTTTAGTTTTTCATCACCCCACTCTACCAAGTGTAATCCATCTTCAAAAAAATTTTCTATCAAACCATTTTTTATAAGCCCATCAAAGCCCTCTTGATATATATCATAATGGTATAATAAACCATCTTTAAAAGGATAACTTTGCATTATAGAAAAGGTAGGAGAATTCACTTCTTGTGAGATATTTAAAAATTTAGCAAAATGCTGCACTAATGTCGTTTTGCCACTTGCTAATTCACCTTTTAATATAATAACTCCACTTTTAGGTAGCATTTGACATAAAATATCTAGTTTATTTTTTTCTAAAATTATTTCTTTCATTTTATTTTTATAACATATTGTTCTTGCATAGTTTTTGGAATACTTTTGCTTGTAGGTATAGCTAATACTTTGTAAATATCTATATGGTGGATAAATTTAATACTAATTTCATCACCTATTTTGACATCTTTGCTAGCTTTTACAACCTGATTATTAATACTCACAACACCGCTTTTACACATATCTTCTGAAATAGCTCTACGTTTAGTGATATTAACTACATTTAAAAATTTATCTATTCTCATAAGAATATTTTATCAAAATAACTATAAAAAGTAGCAAAATATTAATTTTTTTTATGTTATGTTAAATTAAATTCGTTAAATTTATCTCTTGAGAAAATGAAGGAAAACAAATGAAAAAAAAAGTTAATAAAGTTGTATTAGCATATTCTGGTGGGCTTGATACTAGCATTATCTTAAAATGGCTTCAAGATGAGTATCAGTGTGAAATTGTTACTTTTACAGCTGATATTGGACAAGGCGAGGAGTTAGAGCCTGCTAGAAAAAAAGCTTTATCTTTGGGTGTGAGAGAAGAGAATATTTTTATTAAAGATTTAAAAGATGAATTTGTAAAAGATTATGTATTTGCTATGTTTAGAGCAAATGCTATTTATGAGGGAGAATATTTACTTGGCACTAGTATAGCAAGACCTTTGATAACAAAAGCTTTGGTTGAAATTGCTAATTTAACAAAAGCAGATGCTATTAGCCACGGAGCTACTGGAAAAGGAAATGATCAGGTGCGTTTTGAGCTAGGTGCTTTAGCACTTAATCCAAATTTAACCATTATAGCTCCTTGGAGAGAATGGGATTTAAATAGTCGTGAAAAGCTCTTATCTTATGCACAAAGACATAATATTGATATTAGTAAAAAACCTGGAAAATCTCCATATTCTATGGACGCTAATTTATTACATATTTCATATGAGGGTTTGATTTTAGAAGATCCTGCTATAAAGCCTGAAGCTGATATGTGGCGATGGGTAAGAGATTTAAAGGAAACTCCAAATGAAAGTGAAGCTATTGAATTAGAATTTAACAAAGGAGATTTAGTTGCTATTAATGGAGAGAAAATGTCTCCTGCACAACTTTTAACAAAGTTAAATGAATTGGGTGCAAAACACGGGATTGGTCGTCTTGATATAGTTGAAAATCGTTATGTGGGAATGAAAAGTAGAGGATGTTATGAAACTCCTGGTGGAACTATACTTTTAAAAGCTCATAGGGCTATTGAAAGTATTACATTAGATAGAGAAGCAGGACATTTAAAAGATGAACTTATGCCAAAATATGCAAGTTTAATTTATAATGGATATTGGTTTTCTCCTGAAAGATTGATGCTTCAAGCATTAATTGATGAATCTCAAAAATATGTAAATGGCGTAGTGAAATTAGAATTATTTAAAGGTAATGTTATAATTACAGGAAGAGAAAGTGCAAATGATAGTTTATTTAGTGAAGCTTATTGCACTTTTGAAGAAGATGAAGTTTATAATCAAAAAGACGCTGCAGGATTCATAAAATTAAATGCTTTAAGATTTCTTATTGCAGGAAAAAATGGTAGAAAATTTTAAGGAAAGATAATGAAAGTTTTATTAATTAAAGACGTAAAAAGTTTAGGGAAAGCTGGTGAAGTCAAAGAAGTAAAAGATGGTTATGGACAAAATTTTTTAATAGCTAAAGGTTTTGCTAAAGCCGCTACACACGAAGTGTTAAAACAATATGAGGCCCAACAAAAGAAAAAAGCAGAGGATTTAAGATTTGAGTTGGCAAATTTAGAGAAAATGAAAGAGCAATTGGCAAATGTTACCATTATTATACATAAGGCTGTGGGAGCTAATGGAAGTTTATTTGGTGGTGTAACTAAAGATGAGATTGCACATTCTTTAAGGGAGCAAAAAAATATAGAAATTGACAAAAAAAGTTTAGAATGCGAGACTATTAAAGAGCTAGGGATACACGAAATTTCTGTAAAGTTAGGTCATGCTATTCATGCTAAATTTAAACTTGAAGTTAAAGGTGAATAAATGTTTCATGCAACTACTATTTTAGCTTATAAAGGTAAAAATAAGTCAGTTATTGGAGGAGATGGGCAAGTAAGCTTTGGAAATACTGTGCTTAAAAATAATGCAGTGAAAATTAGAAAATTAAATAATGGAAAAGTTTTAGCTGGTTTTGCAGGAAGCACAGCAGATGCTTTTAATCTTTTTGATATGTTTGAGAAGCTTTTATCAAGCTCTAAAGGGGATTTATTAAAAGCTGCGATTGATTTTTCTAAAGAATGGCGTAAAGACAAGTATTTAAGAAAATTAGAGGCTATGATGCTTGTGCTTGATAGAAAGCATATTTTTTTACTTTCTGGAACTGGTGATGTTGTTGAGCCTGAAGATGGTAAAATAGCAGCTATTGGAAGTGGCGGTAATTATGCTTTATCAGCTGCTAGAGCTTTAGATAAGTATTCTAATTTAGATGAAGAAAATCTAGTAAAAGAAAGTTTGCAAATAGCTGGTGAAATTTGCATTTATACTAATACAAATATAAAAACTTATGTGATTGAGGATGATAAATGAATTTAACCCCAAAAGAAATTGTAAAATTTTTAGATGATTATGTAATTGGACAAAAAAATGCTAAAAAGATTATTGCGATAGCATTAAGGAATCGCTATAGGAGAATGCAACTTAGTCCTGAACTTCAAGATGATATTATGCCAAAAAATATTTTGATGATAGGTTCAACTGGTGTTGGTAAAACAGAGATCGCAAGAAGGCTTGCTAAAATGATGGGAATGCCTTTTGTTAAAGTTGAAGCAAGCAAATATACTGAAGTAGGATTTGTAGGCCGAGATGTTGAAAGTATGGTAAGAGATTTAGCTAATGCTGCTTTAAATTTAGTAAAAAATGAAGAAAGAGAAAAAAATCAAGAAAAAATTGATGAATTTATAGAAAATAAAATATTAGAAAAACTTTTGCCACCTTTACCAAAAGGAGTTAGTGAGGAAAAAGAGCAAGAGTATAAAAATTCTTTAGAAAAAATGCGTTCTAAATTGCGAGCAGGAGATTTAGACGATAGTATAATTGAAATAGAAATTTCTCAAAATGTTTTTGATACTAATCCAAATTTACCTCCAGAAATGGGTGCTATGCAAGATATAGTTAAAGTAATTGGCGTAGGAAGTAAAAAAATTAAAAAAGAAATAAAAGTAAAAGATGCTAAAAATGCTTTACTTCAAGAAGCTAGCGATAAAATACTTGATATGGAGAGTATAAAAAGCGAGGCATTAAGAAGAGCACAAAATGAGGGAATTATATTCATAGATGAAATAGATAAAGTAGCAGTTTCAAATTCAAATTCAAATCGTCAAGATCCTAGTAAAGAGGGTGTTCAAAGAGATTTATTACCTATAGTAGAAGGTAGCACAATACAAACTAAATTTGGTCCATTAAAAACTGATCATATTTTATTTATAGCAGCAGGAGCATTTCATCTTAGCAAACCAAGTGATTTAATTCCTGAACTTCAAGGGCGTTTTCCATTAAGAGTTGAGCTAGATAGTCTTAACGAAGATGCTTTATATGAAATTTTAACACGACCTAAAAATTCTTTATTAACTCAATATATAGAATTACTAAAAACAGAAAATGTCGAGCTTGTTTTTGAAGATGAGGCCATTAAAGAGATTGCAAAAATTGCAAGTAAAGCAAATGAAGAAATGCAAGATATTGGAGCAAGACGCTTACACACAGTGGTAGAAAAACTTTTAGAAGATATTAGTTTTGAAGCAGATGAGTATGCAGGAAAAATTTATAAAATAGATGATTTTAAAGTTCAAGTAAAACTTGGAGATATTGTAGAAAATAAAGACCTTGCTAGGTATATTTTGTGAAAAGTGGCTTTATAAGTATTGTGGGTAGGACAAATGCTGGAAAAAGTTCTATCCTAAATTCTTTGTTAGAAGAAAAGATTGCCATAGTTTCACACAAGCAAAATGCAACTAGAAGAAAAATCAATGCCATTATTATGCATCAACAAAATCAATTAATTTTTATTGATACACCTGGCTTACATGCGAGCTCTAAAAGTATGAATCAGCTTATGATTGAAGTGGCTATTAAGAGTATTGCTGATTGTGATATAATTTTATTTGTAGCTAGTATTTATGATGATGTTAGAGATTATGAAAGATTTTTGGATTTAAATCCAAAAGTTCCCCATATAATAATAATTAATAAAGTAGATTTAGTTCAAAAAGAAGTATTGCTTAAAAAACTTAGTGAATATGCTAATTTTAGTTCTTATTTTAAAGCTATAATACCCTATTCTACTAAGCAAAGATTTTATAAAAAAATTTTACTAGATGAGCTTATTAAATATTTACCAGAACATCCTTATTATTTTGATCCTGATTTTATTACCACTACAAATAAAAAAGACATTTATCGAGATTTTATACTTGAAGCTATTTATGAAAATCTAAGTGATGAAATTCCTTATAACACTGAAATAAAAATAGATAAAGTTAAAGAATTAAATACGATAATTTATATTTATGCAACGATTATTAGCGATACTAAATCACACAAAGCTATGATTTTAGGAAAAGAAGGTGCGACTATTAAACGTATAGGAAAAGATGCACGTAAAAAAATAGAAAAGTTAGCACAAAATAAGATTATGCTGAAACTTTTTGTTCATCTTGAGAAAAACTGGCATAAAAATGAGCAAAATCTTAAAAAAATTCTATATAATGAATAAAACATCTAAGATAACAAAAACTTTTTTGCCCTATGAAAAGCTTTTATATGTGAAATTTCAAGAAAAAATCACAGAAGATGAAATTTTAGTAAAAAGTTTCAATGAATTAGGTGTGTCTGATGATTTTTCATATAAGCTTGTTTATTTTTATGAAGATGGCTTAACGCAAGTATTTTTAGCTAAATTTGAAGATATTTTAAAAGATTATGATTTTATCATTCCTGAACCTTTGATTTTTATAGCTTATGTTAAAAAATACAATATCAAGGGTAAAATTTTATTTTTAGTTTATAAAGAAAAATATGCCATTTTAATCGAATATCAAAATGATAAATTTCAATCTTGTCAAACTATTCCATTGATAAGATTAGATTTGAAATTCAAAGAAAATTTAAAGATATCTTATAAATATATCGTAGAAATTGATGGGATAAATTTTTCAAGTGAAAAAAATACGAATCTTTACGAGGATTTATTAGATACAAATATTGATTTTAAATTAAATTTATCATCATATAAAAAATTTAGTTTAAAAGAATGTTTAAGTTTTAAATTTTTTATTGCATTTGCAAGCGGGAGCTTAGTTGCATTATCGATTGTGTTGTTTATGTTATTTAAAAATTATTATATTCAAAAAGAAATTACTAAAATGGAAATTTTAGTTAGTGAGCAAAAAGATTCTTTTAAGCTTGTAAGAGAAAAAGAAAGGAATAAAGATAAGTTATCACAAGAATACGATATTATTTTACAAAAAATAAATAATTTAAAAATATTTTATGATGATGCTATATGTTATAAATATTTATA
>NZ_JAHHTD010000029.1 GCF_020024835.1 Campylobacter sp.
TTTCACTATCTTTATGCAAAGAAGTTAATCTTAAATTATCATTTTTAATCTTAAGTTTATCATTTTCATTTAAAAAATAAAAATTGCTTAAGATTAAAAAAATGATAATTAATGTTTTTAAATTAATTAAATTTGCAAAAAAATTCAATTGATTAATCTTTATTCTTTTTTAACTCGTTTTTTAACTCATTAAACTCTTTTTCCATTTTATCTATCAACCTTGCTTCTATTATTTTTGCTAATGAAAAATCCTAAAACCACACCCGCTGCAACTAAACTTGTGTAAATTGTTAGTGTTATTAACATTATTTTACTCCTTATAAAAAATTAAAAGTTATTAATTATTTCTAATTTAATCTTATAAAGATCTTTTTTATACATTAAATCATAAAATTTTTTGCAAGCTAAACGACTTTGTTTAACGCTTTCTTTTTCTTTTTCAAGTCCTAATAGAATACAACCTTTTGTGTCTTCATCTGTATTTCCCCAATGTATAAGTATTCTTCTATTTAAAGGTACAACATCATTAAACACATTTATAACACTATCATCATCGTTTAATACTTTAATACCTGATACTACTTTTTTACCAGATTCATTAAAGGAAGAAAAAATATGTCTATCTAAATTATATATTCCAGATGGTATCCTTAAATCTTTATTACTTTCAATTCCTTCTAAATCTTCTTCTAATGTGTAACAAATAAATTCTTCTTTTTCATTCTCATCAACTTTAAATAATGATCCTATGCAACAAGTTTTATTTAATTCTTCACGTTTAATTATTAATTTTTTCATTTTTTAACTCCTCTTGTGATAATGGAAAATGTTTTCTTTTTAATTCGTTTTTATAAGCTTTTTCACAATGATTTTGTGTCTGCCATAAAAATAAAAAATCTATAAAATTCATAGCATATTTAGCATACCAGTATTTTTTTGACAACCTATAGCTCCTACTGCTTATGGTCTCATCTGGATATCCATTAAATAAAGCGTTAAAAAGTTGATCGATAGCAACCGCTAAATTGTAAAAATAGTTCTTAATTTTCATTTTAATCTACTTTATTTTTATGAGTTATCAGCTTTACGTCTAAAACGTTTTTTTCAATACATTCAAGCTTATCATAAGTCTTATTGCAGTGGCTTTCTATAAACTTAAGCATAATTTCATTGCTATCTTTATAAGCTTGCAGTTGTGCTTTTGAAAGATTGATGTTTTCACAAATTAAAGAATTTGTTTCTTTGGTGCAAGCAGTCAATTCTTTAACTTTTTCCTGATTTTCAATGTTAATTTTTTTGTATAAATGTATCAATATGAAACCTAAACATAAAATTAATAAAACTAATAATGTATTTAATGGTAAAGCAGCGATATCGCTAGCAGTTTTTACATAAGAATCCAATTTCAACTCCATTTAATTTTGTTTAACTCTTCTTTAGTAATTGCAGTTTTAATCTTATCTTCTAAGTCTTGTCTTTTTCCCATAAGTGTTGCAACTCCTAATGCGTATCTATCAGCTTTTTCGATACACTTATCACACAACGTTTTTAAAGATATGTTTCTTGTAGTAGCTATGATTTTCATCATAGGGCATAGACTTTCATTTTTATAACCACTATCTTTAAAAGCTCGTGCTTCCTTCTCTTGTCTTTCAAAAGTGACTATTTCTTCTGGCGGGACTATATCTATTAGCATTTTATTAATATCATTTGAAAATTTGTTTGCTATTTCTATAAACATTATAGATTTTAATTCATTTAAAAGTTCATCATTTTCTAAAGCGATATTAAGATATTGCTTTAATAAATCAAATTGATTACTATTTAAACAATATTCTTTAATTAGTTTAGTAGCTTCATCAATTTCATCTTTTGTAATATCGTCAATATAAAAGATATTGTATTCCTTAGATTTTTCTTTATCAATTGTTAATGGTCTATTTAAAATAGCTAATTTAGAATTAACTTCTATAGCCCACTTAATTACATTTAAACTTAAATTTCCTTGACTTGTTAATGTTTTTTTGCTTATTAACATTTTAATTTCCTTTATTAATTATTTACTGATATAAAACCACTAGGAGTAAATTGTCCTGGTGTTTGAGAATACTTAGTAGCACAACTTCCAATTATTTGTAAAGCACCATTATAAACTATCGCATTATTAACACGAATACCAGCTTTATAAGTTCCCTCTATAGCACTACCAGTGTTCCAAAATGTAAATGCGGCATTAGTTGCAGTAGAGAATTGCATTGCGACAGCTTGTTTTTTATTTACATCATTAGTTTTAAACTTTATATTTCCGTGTAGCAATATAGTTGAAGCACTAAATGACATATCAGCGTATTCACTACCATCAGCTGGAAGTTCTAAAGATTCTAAACTTATATCATCGAAAAGTACATTAGATAATTCACCAGCTATACACCCCACACCTTTACTTTTTAAGACCATTTGACTAATAAGAACTGAAGCTCTTTCAATATATATTATACTATTACAAGAAGTTTCACATTCAAATGTTATGTTTGATATAGAAACATTTGAACATCTACTAATGAGTATACCCCACACACCCCATCCAGTGCTATTTAAATTAACTTTTACAATAGTATTTTTATCGTTTTCTCCAGTTATAAGTATTGTATTTGATATAGAGCTAATAATACATCTACTTGTTATAGTATATCCATCTTTTATTGTTAGTGTAATCTCATAACCACTAACATACTTTTGTGCTTCATTTATAGCGTCTTGTAAGTTATCATAATCACCACCTGGACCTACGCTAAAATTTATATTTTTAGTTAAAGTCTTAGCTCCGTTTTCATTAAGTGAAGCTATAGATTCCTTAATTGTGTTAATATCTTTTGAATTTTCAATAACATCACTAGTTACATCATAGAAAAGTTGATTGTATTGCTTAAATTTTAATTGAATTCCATTTTGTTTTTTAGGTTTTGCATATAAAGGCGTATGCCCTTTTTCAAAACTAATACCGCCATCACTTTGCATTTCTAAAGGAATCGGAGTTTTTAATCCAGTATTTGCAAAAGGAATGCTTAATTTTCTTTCTAAACTCATAAAATCCCCTTATCATTTAAAATAAAATCAATTCTTTCAATACTCTCAGCATTATCAATATCATCTTTTAATTTTCTAAGTTCTAAAGCGTTGTTATAACCAACTTCAATCATCATTTTTGTCAATTTTGTCAATTTTGAGTGTGTTAATTTTACAATTTCATTATCACGTGTGATGATGTCATATTCTTTTCTTTCTAATTTTAAAAGTTCCAAAAATACCTTAACACTTTTTTCATTAAAATCATAAATATGATCTTCAAAATTAATAAAATCTTTATTTTTTTGATAAAATAAGCTAGCTTTTGATTTACTTGTAGCTTTATATTTTGAAAGCGATGGCATTAATAGTTCTTTAGCTTTTTCGTCGCTAATTTCCATCAAATTTTTTGCTATATATAATCTATCAGTTCCTTTTTCAAAGAAAAAAACATTATTTTTTTCGTCTTTAAAATAAGTATCTTGTTTTAAAATATCATTTTTCATAAAAATCCTTTTCATCGTAATTCACTCCAGTAGTATAAATAATTTTCAGTTCTAACTTCATAAGTGAATCCACTAGGAACTATAAAAGTGAAATTACCTCTTTCATATTTATAACCAAAATCTTCATACCTAAGTGCTATAATTCCATTTATATAAATTTCAAAAGGCCAATTGCCATTCCTATCCCCGGCGGTTATGATAACTAGAATCGGCTTATTTGTAGTATTTGTATAAACGACGTTAGCTTGTCGTTGATTAGTCAAAACTTGATAATTTTGCAGAAAACCTAAACCCACGCCGCCAACCGAATTTAAATAAGCAAGTCGCACTAAATCATTAGCATCAACCGGGTTATTTATGCACTTAGGAGTTTGATTAAATGTTTTTATAGAATTTATAGCTTGATTCGTGTTTGTAGTTACAAAATTAACTTTTTCGCTATCATAAATAGCTTTATCTAATTTTGCATTTACACTTTCAATACTCGGCATTCTAGCTTTTAAATCAAGCAAGATACTTGTTATGATATTGATTATTTTGTTGAAAGGAAGGCGTTCTACAAAAAGCCCATCGTTTTCAGGTTCATCTTCATATCTATAAGTGAAACCTGTAAGCCAACTTAATCTAGCTTTAGCGTCCGCCTCGTAAGGAAAATCTTCAACATCTCCCTGGCTTGCAAAAGGTGCATTAATAGTATCTAAATTCATTTTTTTCCTTTTTAATCTATTTCATTCCAATCTACAAAATTTGTTTCATAAAAATTACCTAACATAGTTTCATTCCACTCCTCATCATCAGTTTCAAAACCAAAGTAATAATTAGATTCTACTTTAAAAATAGCACCCACGCCGGCGGGTCGTGGTAAAACATCTCTTTTTGTTAAAAAATAATTAAGCCATACTGGAATTTCTTCACTAAAATAATAAGTTATAAAACTCATATCATTGGTATCACTTATGCTTAATCCACCATAATCTGAGAAAAATTTATCTAAAAAATTATTAGTGTTTTTTATGGACGGAAAAATAAATTGTTTTTGTAGTAAAAATAAAAGCATTTTTCTAAATCCAAAATCATCTAATCTAAAATAATCCGGTTTATTTTTATTAAAAAATAATAATTTGTCAAAATTCTTATCTTTAAAATTAAAATAATTGTAATTTTTGCTATCGGCTTTTATAGGTAAATATCTATTTATTCCTAATAACACCCCCCATAAATCTAAGCAATCGCCCTTAGCATTCCATAAAAAAAGATTATCATTTACAAGTGACAATAAAGCGTTAAAAAAAAACTTTTTTTTAATTTCAATAATTCCTTTTAACAATTCTTCGATATTCGTTCCACAATATTGTGCCTGGATTTGTTTAAGAATATTTTCATATTCGCTTAAATAATCATTAAAGCAATTCTCATCATACAATTTCATTCGACTACAACTTTAATATCATATTTGCTTATTACAGCAGTTTCATTTAATTTTAATTGAATACTTTCATATCCAACATCTCCACTTTTTAAACCAAATTTAACATCTTTTATATAAAAACTTGTCAATTGTTGATCTAAATTTTTAGACAAAGAAGGTTGTGTTATAAGCTCCCCGATCTTTAATTCATTAACATATCTTATTAAATTATCCTTAATCGTGCTCTCATAATTGCTCGGCGGCTCTTGTTGCTTTTGAAGTGTTATTTCAGCTTTTAATGCTACTTCAGTAGGTCTATAAAATTTGAATTCGTAATCAGTGTTATTATAATTTATTTTTACAACTTGATCACCAACCATACCACATCCAGTAGCTCTTGATTCAAAAATAGCATTTGCAATTTCCTCTTTTTCTCCACCTTCTACTACTATACAAATTGAATGCGGGGTTAATTCCACTCCATTAATCGTAACGGGCTTATCAGTATAATTTTCCGCACCATCAACTTTTATAGTGCCTTGCACTTGAAAAACGTTGCTTAAGATACTCTTAAAACTTGCACTTTTTGAAGTGCTACCAAAATTTACACATCTGTTAAAAAGTTGAAAATCACTTTCTTTTAATGTAGCAGCAAAAGCACCATCGTTATTATTAACTCTTTCGACGCCTTCTACAATAGTTACAATTTGAGTAATTGTATTTGAATTTGCTACAAAATCATTTATTTCGGTGCAATAAAATAAAACATCTATACTCCCACCCTCGGGGATATCAACTGCTTTTGAAATTTTAAAATTATACTCTCCGTTTGAAATTACAAAATCTTCGGGGACTTTTGTATTCGGAACGCCTTGTATCGTTATTAAAACACTCGATGGAATCCCTTCTTTTCTAACTACTCTAAATAGATTCCACGCCCAAAGATCTAAAAAATAACCATTTCCACCTAAAAAGAAGGCATTAGCTAAATTTTCTAAAAATGAGATGCTAGCTAAATCCACTTGAGTTAAACTAGTTATAATCTGTCCCTGTGGAGTTGATGGATCTACGTTTATACCAGGAAAAACTTTTTTAAAGAGTTCATTGTAAGAATCAAGAATTTCGTCTTTATATTTAAATTCTAATTGTTGAGAGTCTTTATTAAAACTCCATAAATTAGTATTTTTTGCTAAAGCGTCATCAATCTTAAACATTCAAAACCCCTTCACTTGTATCTAAAACTAATCTTATATTAAGCTTACCACCTTCAAAATCCACTGCAATTTCATTAATCGCTTTAATCCTAACATCTTCCAAAATGCGTTCGCTTATAACATTAGTTAAAAATGATTTATTATTAAAACTAGCAACTTCATACCAGTTGATTCCCATTTCAAGATTAAAAGGATACTCTTTTTTAAACATCAAAAGTAAATTTTTAATATCTTGAATTATAGCTTTTTCTTTATTCAAAAGCAAAAAATTATAGTTAAACATTAAGTTATTTTTTGAATCAAGTTGCAAAGTTGTCATTTTTTTTAATCCTTAAATAAACTATCTAAACTGCCACCCCATTTTGAGAAACTACCTATACTACCCGGGGCCGTGGTGCTAGAATGCCCGTGCCCGTCTGGTGCAGTATCGCCCCCTGCCATAGCTTCTAATAATCCAGCTAATTCTTTCAATTTACTTTTTAAAGTTGTGTTTTCGCTTTCTAGTGTTAATAGCTTTCCTTTAAAAATACCTATCTCATCATTGTTGAATTCCATTTTACAAGTTTTTTTGTCATTTTGTATTAAAAAATTAACATCAGCATTATTTAAGCTAGTGTATAAGCTTAAAGGAATATAAATACTATCATTCTCATCTTTAAAGCGACGTGTATTATTTAACCCCTCTTTTCCAGTTTCTTTATAAGATGAAATATCATTTTGTATTACAATCGCAAGCCCTATATCATTAATCTTTAATTTAAATTGAGTTTGCCAGTTTTGAGAATATGAAAATCCGACCATAACATTATTTAAAATCAAAACCTCTTCTTCATAATTTTGCTTTAAAAGAGGCTTAATGCTTATTTTGTTATTTTCAATACCAACTATTTTGCATAAAAAAGCAGTTTTTATATATTTTAGATTATCATCAATCAAATTTTGGATGGACGCCCCTAAATCTGTGTTTTGTCCTGTTTGTAATAGATTTTTGTATTCACTCATTTTATTTAACCCTTCTTAACACTAAATCACTAAACCAGCCATCGCCGGAATTAGAACCCCTGTGTTTAATTTCATTAATTATATAAATGCCATCGTAATCTTTTAAAACTTTATTTTTTAATTTAATATGCCTTCCGGCCTTTAAATTAATGTTTAAAATACTTGTAGCGTTGCAACCTAACATAGTTGGCTTAATTCTACCTACTAAACCAGTTTCATAGCTTAATTCTTGTGTATTGACAATTTCTCCGTTTTCTTTAAGTAACACATTTAAGATTTCTCCAGTTTCATTTATAAAGATATGCAAATCATCAAAATAGCTTCTAAGTTTTTCAATTAGTTGAAAGGGCGTGCCTAAGAAACTAAAATCATTTATAAATCTGTTTGCTATGTTTTTGTCATAAAATAATTGCATTTTATTTTTTGTAGCACATTCATTACAAATATTCTTAAATTCTATGTTTCCTTTTAAGCTAGTTTTTATTGAATTTTTACTTAAATTGTTTGCGATACCACCAATAACTTTTAAAGTCGCTCGTGTATCACCACCATTAAAATCACAATCAACTTCAATAATGTTGCCACTTACCAAAAGTCCTAAATTTCCTAAATAACCAACTTCTAAACTAATTTTATTTCTTTTGAATTTACCAAAAGGGCTTACACTTGAAGCTAAATACTGCATATCATCAATATTTAAATTATAAATAGTTATATTACCATTAGCAAAAGCACCACACATACCATTAGTAATATCAAATTCTATTTTTAAGCTCGTGTCATCATAATTTAACTCTTTATAAGTTTTTATGGTATCGTTAATTTGTATTTGTAATCTCCAAATTCGCTTAAAAACTGCCATAGTATAACCTTAAATCATTATTAAAATTTTCAAAATTAAGATTATTTGTTTTTTTATGATAATTTGCTATGAAAAAAAATGCACCTTTTTTAAAACTACTATAAAAATTAAGATTAATATTTGAGATATTAACCGGGGCTTGTTGAGTTATAATCTCATTATTTAATTTTATATTAATTCTTGTTTGCTTTTGAATAAACGTTCTAATATCAATTATAAAATTATTATTTTCAATAAAAACATCAAAATTATGATTCGGCTCGGCTTTTAATTCTATTTCATACAAAGTTTTAAAAATATCTATATTCTCAATTATAAGCATTCTAAAATCCTAAACTTTTTAAGCCTTGATAAGCGGTTGATGATTTTTCAATTTTTTGTGGATTTTTACTGCCACTTTCAATCTTTTTACTATATCCAACATTACTTGCATTTTTGTAATTTTCAACTAAAGCCTTAACCAAAATAACCTCTTGCAATGTTATATTAAAATGAGTCGCACCTATCATATTAGAATTCAAATCTCTTGCATATGATGAGATTTTTAAATTTTTGTAGATAATGTTATACATAGAATTTAAAGTGAAAAAATCTCCACTCAATTGTGCTCTATTTAAATTAATTTCAAATAATTTAATATCTCTTTCTTTAACATAAACCCTTACATTTAATCTCTTAGGTAATCGATAAGTGGTATCCCCTCGATAATTATTGTCATCACAAGGAAAAGTCGGATTTATAAAATCTTGTTGTTCATTAACTTCAACTATTCTACATTTAAGATTTTCTAAAGATTTTCCAAAACTTAACTTCATAGGAGATGTTTTTAATAAAAAAAAGCTTAAAGTGTTAATTGCTAAACTTAACATATTATAAAGCCCCCCGTTGTTGCCTTTGTGCATTAATAGAATTTATTAAAGCTTCATTAGTTCTATTCGCTAACTGCACTGGAGTAGCACTGCTTATATTTTGATTAATGTTATTGTTAATATTATAAACACTTGAAGAGTTTGATATATTTTGATCTGGAATAGCAGGAGTTTGTAAAGTTTGAATTTTTTTATCATCATCGCCTGAAAACCAATTCATAGGATTTATTTTTTCAATAATATTCCCACCTATATCTGATATGCTATCTTTTAGACTTGTTAGTTGATTCTTAAGCCCGTCGAAACTAAAATTATTTATAATATCTAAAATACTTTCAAAAACGTCTTTAATGCTATCTACTATTATTTTTAAAGGTTTTAATAAAATTGACAAAGAAGGAAATTTTTCTAATAAATAATCAACTATCTTGCTAATTCCTTCAAAAGGCATTTTTATAACGTTTATCAATAAATTACCTATTGATTTTAACATATTTTTAAAATTTTCCCAACTAGGTTCTTTTAAAAAATCAATAATTTTGCTAAAAATTTCATAAATACCTAAAACCAAAGGCCTTAAGGGCTCGATTATGTATTTTAAAACAGGAAATTTTTTAACTAATTCTCCAGTAGCACTATTCCAACCATTAAAATAATAATACAAATCTTCAAAAACAATAGCAATAGCGGTTATTACTGCTATGATGGCATAAAAAGGAGCGAATGCAGCTACGCTTGCTATAGCCATTTTACCTAAAACCACCAAAAAAGGACTTAACGCTATAGCTAATGCAGCAAAAAATGCGATAACAAGTTGCTTATGCTTTCTAACAAAATCAATAAATTTTGTAAAAAGCTCCACCACCTTAGTTATTATTGGTAAAAAAAGCCGTGCGATTTCTCTTGTTAAAACGCTAAACATATCTTTTAAATCTAAAATGGCATTATTGAAATTATCACTGATTTTAACGTCGTCTTCGGTTATAGTTCCTAAATCTTTTTGCTTTTGTATTAATTTTTCTAAACTTTTACCACCATCGCTAAAAGCCCTTATCATACTATCACTTAAACCTAATTGTCTTCCGATAGTTACACGAGTTTGTCGGTCCATTTTTCCCATTTGCTTACTTAAGCTTAATAAGGCTTTTTCACTTCCTTTTGAAGTATCCACCCACACGCCGTATTTTTTAGCAACTTCAATTAAAGCCCCGCCTCCGAATTTTGCTTCTTGCATAGCAGTATTTAAGCTATCCATCGAAGATATCACATCTTGAGTATTTCCACCGAATCTTTTTAAGGCATTTCCCATAGCATAAACGTTAGAAATATTTCCACCAGTTAAAGCTAGTGAATTATTTAATTGAGAGTTAAATTCAGCAAAACCCTTAATAACATCTTTAAAAATAGAATAGGTAAAATAAGTTGAAACTATACCACCAAAAACTTTTCCAAAAGACTTAAGGTTGTTTTCACTTTGCTTAAGCCCGTTGTCAAGTGGCTTCGAATCTAAACCAAAAACTATTTTAAACTGCTTAATGATATCTTCCAACTTATTTAACCTTATTTTTTTTATTCAACTCTTCATATTCTAAAGCTTTGTTTAAACTATTAATGTAATGTATTTTGAAAGTATTCACGGCATCTTCTATATCCATATCCATAATACTCCTCCAGCTACCTACATTAAAGCTAATTAACCCAACTACCAAATTATCATCATCTTGTTTGATGTAAGTTTTTTTTACCTTGCTAAGTGTTGGTAGCTCGGCAAGGCGTTTAAAAAAGCACCTACGTATTCCATAAAATTCTTAGAAATTTCGATTATGGCCATAGGATTATCGTTAAAAATTAAATCTAAGGTTGCAAGAGGCGGGGCTTTATGTTCCATCCCCGCCGAATCTTTTAAACATAGATATTTTAAACAAAGTGAATCATTAATAGAATTTGCATATTCAATATCCTTAGGACTTGCATTATCTCTTGCAAGAATAAACATAGAATTCTTAATTTTTAATGCGTCTTGAGTTGTAACCCTTTCAAAATAATAAGTTACATCACCTAACTTAAATTCATTATTTTGCATATTTTATCCTTTTTTTTAAATAATCTTAGCACAAAAAATATTAAAAAACATTTCCAAATTTGAAATTAAATGTTATAGGTTGGACTTTTTGATTTCCTAAATGCATCGCAGGTTTAGCAGATGTTAAAACACCCGGACCATAAGTTGAAATTTTTCCATTATTTGTTACGATAATCGTAGCTTCATTTAACGCCCCATTAGCTTGCGAATTTAAAATTCCTTGCAAGATTTCGGCGGCTTTACTTGCACCGCTTAAAGTAAAAGAAGTTTCGATTATACTTCTCATACAAAAACCATTAACATAACCATCAGGAGTTAATTCAGCGTCGGCCGTTTGCCTGTCATTAACATTAAAAATATCACTCTCCGGATCAAAATTATCCACTTTTATAGGTAAAGCACCTATGGCAACAACAATGCTAGCATTTAAAGTCGAAATATCATTAAAATTCATTTTTAAGCTCCTAAAATATAGTTATTAATTATGATTTTCTTAACTGGAGTGTTCGCAACGTAAGCATTTATAATGGTTAATTCTCTTTTTTGAGTATTTATATCTTTAATTGTATAAAAATAACCTATGTTTTCAAGTTGATTAATAACCTTATCAACATTATCCACCAGCTTACTAAAATTACTTATTACAACTTGTTCTTCAGTATTTGTTAATTTAGCTCCTACAGCGATAATGTTAGCATTAACAGCTTTTGAGAAAACATCATTTAAATAACTTAAAACTATAGCTTGCGAATTCTTATCTCTAAGGCCGATTAAAGCTTGTGCCTTAAACATATTATAGAGTGAAATTTGCAAGTTAAATTTTAAAAATGAGTTACAAATATAAACGTTTATGTTATCTGTCAAACCTCCTAAAATAGTCCCATCCATATATATAGTATCGTCCTGTCCTAAAACACCAAATTTGCAAGGGGCATTCGCTTTGTTAGATTTTAACCCTTCATAGTGTAATTTTTCTACAATAGCATTTAATTGGAATTCGGTTGTGTCGTTAAAAGCGATATTGTAATTTCCATTAGCTTTACTTAAATCCATAGCGCTTATTAATGCAGCGACTAAACCATTTTGATAATCTTTTGTTTTAAAATCAATAATTAAGCCATCATAAGCTTCGTAAGGTTTTGTAACACCGCTATCAATTGTTAATAAAGCTTTATTACTCCAACTATATAAACCAGCATACCTGCTATTACTATTTTTCAAAAAAGTTCCAAAAGCTTTTAAGTTAGCTTCAAGTTCGCTAGTTTCAAATTCAAAATTTGGAGTTATCAAATAATAATTTCCATTATTAACGTTAATTTCATTTAAAACACTAGCAAAATCATTAACAGCAGCTTCACCAGTAATTAACTCGGCCCCCTCGTCTAAAGTTAATCCTAATTTTGAATGAATATCTATACCACTATCTGGAGTGCTTAAAAAATCAATAGTTTCACCCTGTCCAGCCTGTCCGCTTTTTACAATGAATCCCATTGTTATACTAGAATAAGTAACTTTCGCACTAGTAAAAGCTATATTAGAAGATTGACTTGATACGGACGTGATTGCAGTTTGTAATTTAGTTGCAACATCAGCAAAAGAAGTTGCTTTAGTTAAATTCACATTAACGTCGGCACTATTTTTGCCTATAGTAATTTTAAAATTACCATTAAGCAACTTAATATCACTTAACGATGGTGCCTTTCCACCTTTTATTAAAGCCGGTTTTGCTTCTTTATTCCAGGTATAAATATGCAGCATATCCGCCTTAGTTGCATTTTTGCTACTAAAACCAAAATACATACCAGCAAATTTAGCAAGATTGCTATTAGCACCAAAAATTTTATTCGTTGTTTGTAAATCAAAAGTTCTTAAAAATTTCTTTTGCGGTAGGGCGTCATCATAAGGCTCTATGACAATAGTGTTTAATTTTCCTATTGAGAACGTATCTTTTGCACCTACTGAAACTATATCTATTATAGCATCTATTGGAAGTGCTGAACTCATCTAAACTCCTTTATAAAAATAAATTTTCAATTTCAACTTTTTCAAATAAATTAACACTCTCAATAATGCTTTCAAGTGTTATAATTTTGAATTCGAAAGTTGCTCTGTTCGCAAACAATTTATTATATTGTTCGCAGCTAAATGAAATTTGAGAGTAACAAGGTAAGATCTGAGAATTCAATTTTTCTAAATACTCTACAACTTCATAAGACTTAAGCCATTCCCTTATTTTAATAGCTTCTTTTTCAACTTCAATATAATTTAAGTTAGGAGCATTAACTTTGTAAATATCAACTTGATAAGTGTTTTGAATTAAACTAGACTCCTCCAAATTACCTAAATTATTGTTTAAAATTAAAGGCGTTGATATTTTTTTATAATCCTTAAATTGACTAGTAACAACTTCACTTAAAATTGGAGTTAAAACTATACTACCTTTTTCTAAATTAGCAGTAAGGTTAGTTCCACCGATTATAACATCATAATTAGTAATAAGATTTTCATTATTTAGCGGCTTAAATAATTTAAAAAGATTTTCACTGCTAAACATCATCAACCCTTTCTAAGGCACCGATTACCATTATCCACCCATTAGAACTCCAATCTTCTTTGCTAAAAACTCCAAAAGTTTGATTCTTGTAGATAATTTTGCTATCAATTTTTTTTAAGCTATTTAAAACATTAGCTAAATTACCTATGATAAAGAATTTGTAATAATTTTGACTATCAAGAGTCGCATTCGTAATTTTGTTAAGCTCTGATGGATTAACCGGTTGCACGCATGCAAAACTTTCAACTTCTAAAATAAATTCATTAGGAAAACCATCAATATTTTCAATATGCTTATTTAAAATCTTAATGTTTTCTTTAGGAATTAAATTAAAAATACTTGGTAAAGCTTCATTTAATAAATTCATCGTTCAACCACCTTAAAATTAACGGATGCTCTCATAAAACCAGTATCGATTAAAGGCTTACTGCTCTTTTTGATTTTAATTGTTAATTCTGAATTCGGAGGCGTATTCATTTGCATAATGCTAGCAACGATATCCCCTCTTGCTACCTCTCCGACTTGATTAAGACTAAGAGTTACATTACTATTGCTTAAAAATTGATTTTTAAAAATATCCAGCCACTTAACTTTATTTTTATAAATTGCAGTTCTAAAAAACGGGCGTGCAGGTATTTTCAAATTTCCATACTCTTGCAACTTTGCTACACTAGCAACGCTTTTACCATTTTCATATTTAGCAGTTTCAAAAAATCCAACTTCTAATCTTTGCTTATTTTTTGTTAATAAATTATCTAATTTTTTATCAACTTCTGAGATTAAGTTAAAATTGTTAAAACCTTTAATTTCCGACTTCATAGCATAACCTTAATTGACAATTGTTAATCCTGCTTGCCTTGATAACCACGCTAAATACATTTTACCATAAGGCGTAAGACTCATCCAGTAAGTGAATTCATTTCCTTTGCTAGAATAAGGACTTGCTTGATAGCTTATATTAACATCTCCAACAGCACTACTTGCAATTAAGCCGTCTGATGGCAGGATATTAATTGATTTTGAAAAACCGCTTAAGACTAAATAATGTGCTATTAATAGCAAAAAATGCCTTAATTCATATTTTTTTTCTAAATCTAAATTTTTATATTCCAAAAAATCACATTTTACCTGTTCTACAATAGTTAAGAAAAAATTAATACTTTCTTCAGTTGAGAATAAAGGTTTAAACTCTTGGAAATTATTTAAAAAATCTTGCAAAAGAGTAGGATAAGAAAAAAAATAAAATAATTTATATTTATTTAAAAAAAGCTTATTGACATCTTTTTTGCTTAAAGCAATTTTAATTATTTTATCTTTTCCTACCTTAACCATTTTATTCCTTAATTAAGAAAATCTTACCATTGTTTTTTTCATCTTCGCTTAATTTTTCATAATCAATTTGACTAAAAATTAAACTATCATTATTTTTGTTAATGTTAAAAATATCAAGCTTAATAATTGCTTCATTCAACTCTTTAATTTTGTTTTCTAAATCTAAAATACTTTGAGTTTGCGATTCTATAGAAGTTTCTAGCTTCACAACTTTATCTTCTAAAGCCTTAACTCTTGCTTCTAAAGCTTGATCTGGCATTAAGATACCTCGCTTATTGAAACTTGTGTTTTATTAGAATTTGAGTTTTTTGTTTTTTCCTGCTTATTTTTAACATTTTGTAAAGTATCATCAACGTTTCTTTGATTATACTTATTATCATCAGATACAACAACAAAACCCTCATCAATCATTTGTGAAAAAGACGGATATTGATTAATCAATTCTTTATAATCATCTTTATCAACTTGATTTAAGAAACAACCCCCTTTTAAAGAGATTGTTTTAAAAACACCGCCTTGTCTTCTTAAAGGAAAATCAATGCCAGCTAAATTTTTAATAACTACAATCATAAATAATCCTTAAATATTTGTATATCTCATAACAAAAAGCGGTTTATAAATAAGTGTTCCTAATGTTCCAGCCGCCATCGCTTGTGAATATCCAAAATAACTTAATTCAGTGTTACTCATTAAAGCTAACTCGCTATAACCTATTTTTGAAGTAGGTAAAACACCGCCGGCTTGATTACTTCCTATGAAATAAATTACATTTTGATTGTTATTAGCATTGTCAAGTTCAACAGCAGGCACGAATTCTATACCAGGGAAAGTATTTTTTATTTCAGTAAAAACGTTAATACCTAAAGCGGTTCTTTTGCTTAATAAATATGAAAAAGCTCGATTACTTACAGCACATTTAACTTTACTTTCATTGGTAATATGTCCCCCGCTCTTTGCACCTAATTTTTCATAAGCACCAGCAAAAAATGCTAGAATTTCCTCCCACGTCATTGCTTGGAAAGTTTTGCTTGCAGTTTCATAATTATCCAATTGAGGATTATTCAAAAGTCCAAAACATAAAAAGCCATTGCCACTATTTTCCAAATATCCATCAAAAGCAGTTCTATTTAATTCAACAGCCATAGCTTCGGTTACAGCACCTAAAATTAAATCGCTATAATTGATTTTAGCTTTTGCAACTTTTGCAGCTTTTAAATTTTCATATCTATAAGCACAAGTGAATCTATAGTGAGAAACTCTATTAAAATCGATATTCATACCAGCATACACCGGCATCACATTATCACTATAAGGCGTAGTAACTCCAGTTTTTTCAACTAAAGGAGTCCAATAATCCTCTGTTTCCCAATCTATAAGTTTTTCCTTATCCCCTAAAATTTTTTCAGCATTTCTAGCATTAACGATATTGCTAACGACTTCAGTGCTAATTTGACTTAAAATACCAGCAGGCATTCCAATATTTTGTGAAGTGAAAGTAGGTTGTGCGTCCCTAAATTGCATAAAATTAGTAGAGTTATCAATATTGAAATAACCATTTGCATTAAGTTCAAACGCTAATTCTTTTGAGATTGACATTTTTATTCCTTTTTTTAAATTATAAATCTGTAGTGATTGCAACCACGCCGGCTTCAGTTTTAGAATTTCCTATAAGCACTCTAAATTTTGTCAAAGTATAACCGGATTTAGTGGCATTATCATCAAATGCTATAGCACCAGTATCATTCTTTAAAAATACATATTGTCCTTTTTTTGCTACTTGACTCTCAGCACCAACAACAATGGTCCCAACGCTTAAATACTCTACGTTGTTATTTTGTGGGAAAGTTGTAGTGGCTTCATTGCAGCTTGAAATAAATGTGTTTTTTGTAGCAACTCCTAAAATAGTCCCTGTTATAGCTTTTCCACTAGCACCTATAATCTCATTTTCATTAGTAGGATTTGCTTTAGTTTGCACGAAACCACCAGCTTTAACATTAGCATCAGCAGTGTAACCCCACCACGTGCTACAATTATTATGGTAGCCTTTTAAAATATCCCCGGGGCTTCCTAAAGCAAGTTTAGCATAAGATTTTTTTTGAAAATTCATTTTAAAACTCCTTATTTTTTTCTTAATTTATCAAAAATTTCTTTTTCTTTGTTATTCATAGAAATTTTGCTATCCATAATAAAATGCTTTTGAGTTTTTTGTTCTAAAGCAAGTTCGAAAGCCGTTTTTGCGTCCAACGTTTTTAATAATGTTTTTCCAGTTAGATTCTCATAACCAAATTGATACAACTCAGATTCGTTTTTTCCTGTGTAATCGAAATTATAACCTACAGCGTCTTTAATCTTATTATAAGTATCGCTTATTTTTTTGCTTTTTTGAAACATTCTATCTTCAAAAGATTCTAGTTTCTTTTCTACAACCTCTTCAACTACTTCGGAAATAACACCAGCTAAATCATCAATATCGATTTTTTCTTTTTCTACAACCTCTTCGTCTTTTGTTTCCTTATCATCATCTTCAACTTTTTCAGCACTCTCATCATCAACTTTTGAAGCCTCGCTAGGTTTATATGCAAGTTTTTCAGCAAGTTCAACTATAGTTTTTTCTCTTTCCTCTTCTCCACCTTCAAAATCATCAGCAGGCTTATTTGCTATAGCCATAATTTCACTAATAATTTTTCTTTTATCCTCGTCCGCTATATCAACTTTATCATCTTCATTTTCTTTAGTAGTATCCTCATCAAGCATTTTTTTGAATTTGCTTAAAAGACTATCTTTGAAACTTTTTTTCATACTTAAAAACTCCTTTACTTTTTGAATTTTATCTTCGATTTTTAAATCCGGACCGCTTCGGCCCTCTTCAACTACAGCTAAATGATTAACACATTTGATATTTTGCACGTATTCGTAATTAGTGCCATTAAATATACCATTAGATTTTTTAATTTCAGCAGTGTATCCAGGGGATAGTTCTACGTTTTTTCCTTTTTCTATAGCATCTATCAGATCTGGATTGTAGATTATAAGGTCTGCTCTTAGCATTAAGTTTTCTTTGTCAATAGTTATGATGCTACCAATAGCACCATCTGCCTTGTTATCCTCTTCTCCGACCCAAAAATGGTCGTATTTTATAGGTTTATTAGCAAAACTATCTTTAATCTTAATTAAATTGTCAAAAGGTCTAAAAACTTTAACAATTTTATCATAATCAGCATTAACATTGTTTTCAACTTCGCTTAACAAATAATCGAAAACGCCGCCTTTTGCAATAGGATTATCTTTGATGATTAAAAAACCATTATCGTCTTTTTCTCTTTTTGAAACATTTTTGTCTTCAATCTTAAGAGTAAGCATTTTTTTTGCACCTTAATTTAAAAAATCTATAAATAAAATTATAGATTAATTTTAAATTAAAGTCAAAAATCGTTCATAATGCAATACTTAGCATTAAAATCATCAGTGTGTATTTTTATAATTCCTATGCTTAGTATAATGAAAAACGTTATGTAAAATAGTTTTTTGCTCATTTTGATTCTACATCTCGTTTAATATTATTAAATCTTTGATTCGCCCAAATCACTATATCAGATGTCGGATCATTGATAGAAAAAGTTTCACAAAACAATTCATTAGTTTTTACACCTTCGCACTCATCATCCGAATTCTCATCATAATCATAATAAGCATATTCTACAATAGAAGCTTCGATATTATCATTTGGTAAAATGCATAATTTTAAATAATACTCTACAGATATCAACCCTCCATCTTCAACATCTTTCATTTCATAGCTTAACCCTAAGATTCCTTCATCTTCAACATTTCTAAAATATCCTGCTAAGATATTTTCAACTCTAAAAGCTTTAACCTTAACCACTTCACTAGTAGATTTTATATTGTAATTGAAT
Organism: Campylobacter sp.; assembly: GCF_020024835.1. Taxonomy (GTDB): domain Bacteria; phylum Campylobacterota; class Campylobacteria; order Campylobacterales; family Campylobacteraceae; genus Campylobacter_D. Next base: position 18,811 of record NZ_JAHHTD010000029.1, read on the forward strand.
TTCATTTTGTATCCTTTATTTGTTTAATTTAGATAATTATATTATTTTTTTTACAATTGTCAAGTATTTTTGAAAAAATAATATATTTCTTAAATCTTACTTAATTTAAGTTTCAACAATTTTTTTAAAGTATAAACACGGGATTTTTTGAAACAAAAGCCCATTTTTCCACTTTAAGCTTTCTAGCAAATTTTAGTATTCACGTTGGAAAAAATCTCCAATTTTGAATTTAATACCTTTATAAACAAAATCTTTTTTAATTTCAAAAGTATCTATGTATTTATTATACTTAGTTTTAACCTTTCCTCTTTTAACTCTAAACATAAAGCCTCTTCTCATATAATCA
>NZ_JAHHTD010000003.1 GCF_020024835.1 Campylobacter sp.
ACTGCTAAAGCGTCTTGTTCTAAAGCATTTTTAGTTTTAGTGATGTTTTCGTTAAACATTTTACCTATGCTACCAAATTCATCGTTAGCTTTGATTGCTATAGGTTGTAAGTTGATTTTTTCGTGATTAAGAAAACGGAATAATGACTCTAAAGCTTTAACTAGCACAGATAATCTTGAGCTAACTATCTTTCCTATTAAATAATACACTACCATAATTGTAACGATTAAAAATACCAAGCCAAGGCCGACTAAAACAAACTGAAGTTTATATAAAGGAGCTAAGATAGAAGCTCTAGGTGCAGTAACAACTACACTCCATTGACTAGTATTGCCAATAGTTTGAAATGACGCTACGCTTGCAAAAGATACATCTCCATTGCTAGCAGTGTAATTAGAACTCATATAGTTTTCATTTGATTCAATTGCAGAGATGATTTGTTTGATATCTTTACTACTACTAACATCTTGTATTTTTTTCAAAACCATATTAGGATTAGTATGTATTGCAAAAGTTCCTTCATCATCTAGCAAAGCTTTGATTTCATTTGGAAAAATATTTAATTTTGGATCTGATAAAATTATTGTAAATTCTCTTATATCAAAAACAAAACCAACATAACCTGCTAGATTGCCATCTTTAGCAAAAAATGGCATAGCCACATTGATCGCTACAAATTCACCTTTTCCTAGATCTTGTCTTGTAGGATTGCCTACATAGACTTTATTGCGGTTATTACTTCCTTCAGAAAAAAGTTTTTGCACTACAGGTAAATTTCTAACTTTATCTGTAAATTGAAGAGTTTCTAAGCCTCCATGACCAGATAAATCGCTATCAAAAAATACCATACCAAAATGACGACTTTCGCTTTTGTATTGTCTTTTAGCATTTGTAAAATCTACTAGATTATCATCACTTAAGATTAAAAAACTATAACTTGAATATGAAGAAGAATCTAAAATATTTCTAACAATATCTTGTATATCTTCAATGTCAAATTTACCTCCTTTTGCGATAAAATCATTCACCGAACTTGCTGTAGATTTTGTCAAAGCAATGGTTTCATTTAAAGCACCCTCAATAAAATTTACATAACGTCTTGAAGCTTGATAAATAGTTTGTCTAGCTTCGTTTTCCATATTGTGAGCAACTTGTGTAGAAACAACAAAAATAAGAGCTGTTACACCGATGAAAATGACCATTCCCACGGATAAAACAAGCTTCATACCTATATTTAAAGATTTAAACACTTTCCCCCCCCCTAAAAATTAAAATTAAAACCGGAATTATACACAAAAAAGATAAAAATTAACTTTTATTTAATAAATAATACAAATGAAATTAAAATATCACCATTGCACGAAAGTTCTTGCTTTTTTGATTTCATTAAAATTTATAGTATTTTTTTCGCCATTTAAGAGTTCTAAGTCTATATTTTCATCATTGACATTTAAAATTTTAGCTTCGATTTTTTCTTTGTCATTGGTAGTAATCTTTACTAATTCGTTAATGCTTTTTTTAAAATGTTCTAATTTGCTAAGTTTTCTTTCAAGCCCACAGCTTGAAACTTCTAAGAAGTATTCTCCATTAACAGGAGCTTTTACATCGAAAATAGGGGATAAAATTTCACTAAGCTTTGCACAATCGTCTAAATTTACCCCACCTTCTTTTTGAACATAAATTCTATAAATTCTTTTTCCATTTTCACTAACTAATTCATCATCATAAAATTCTAATCCTACTTCTTTGCATAGTGCTTTAAGATCCATTTTTTTCCTTTTTTATTTTTTCAAATAAAGCATTTATGTGATTTTGATACTCTAATCTATCATCAAATTTAAAGTGAAAATTAGGACATCTATACCAACCTTGCTCACTCATACAATAATTTTGCAAGATATAAGAAGCTTTTTTGAGTTTATTTAAAATTTGCTCTTGTTCTTGTGCATTAAAAAACATCTTATCAAGATACACAAAAGCATCATAGCGACCTTTTTTACACTCTACATCTACTACGCATAAATTTTTTAAATCTTTATCTTCTAAACTAGATAAAGCTTCAAGAATAAGCTCTTTTAAGATACTTTGTGTGCGTAATTTTTTAATTTCAGCTGGGTTCATAAACTCACTTTTTCCTCAACTTCTTTGTAACTTTCTATATAATCACCCACTCTCATATCATTGCACCCTTCAATGCCAACACCACATTCATAGCCTCTTGCTACTTCTTTGACATCGTCTTTAAAGCGTTTTAAAGAACTTACATTTCCTTCAAAAATAACTACACCTTCTCTTATGAGTCTAATCTTAGCACCGCGATTAATCACGCCTTCTGTTACCATACATCCTGCTATTTGACCTAATTTTGGCACATTAATCACTTGTCGAATTTGAGCTTGGCCTAGTTGTTCTTCAGAGATAATAGGGCTCATCATACCGCCAAGTAAGGCTTTTACATCATCTAGTAAATTGTAAATTACATTATAAGTTTTGATTTCAACGTCTTTATCTTTGGCTTTTTCTTTGATTTCGCCTGTTGGACGGATATTAAACCCAAGGACTATGGAATTTTCGCTTGCACTGGCTAATTCTATATCGCTTTGAGTTATGCCTCCAACTCCACTATGTATAATGTTTATTTTAATTTCATCATTAGTTAATTTTTCCAAACTTGCTTTAAGTGCTTCAAGCGATCCTTGCACATCGGCTTTTAAAATCACTGGCAATACTTTAAGAGCACCTTCTTTGATTTTAGCACCAAGCTCATCAATGCTTACTTTTGTTGATTTGCTTAATTCTTTTTGACGATTGTATTCGTGGCGTTTGTTGGCATATTCTCTTGCTTGCTTATCGCTTTCTACTGCGATTAAAGTTTCTCCTGCATCTGCTACTTCGCTAAGCCCTACAATGACTCCGCATTCACCTGGACTGATTTCTTTTAATGCTTTGCCTTGGTCATCACTCATTGCACGCACTTTGCCATAAGCTTCTCCAGCTACTATGGTATCGCCTACTTTTAATGTCCCATTTTGAATGATGATAGTTGCCACAGGGCCTCTGCCTTTTTGTATAGAAGATTCTATGACACTTGCTTTTGCAAGAGTTTTTGGATTAGCTTGTAATTCTAAAAGCTCAGCTTGCAATAAGACTATTTCAAGTAAATCTTCAATGCCATCGCCTTTTTTAGCAGAAACTGGCACAAATTCATAAGTTCCGCCCCATTCAACAGGCATAATTTCCATTTCAGCAAGTTGTGTTTTTACCATATCAGGATTGGCATTTTCTTTATCCATTTTGTTAATAGCTACAATAATAGGGACATTTGCAGCTTTTGCGTGGTTGATAGCTTCTTTTGTTTGAGGCTTTACGCCATCATCGGCTGCGACTACAATTATAACGATATCAGTGATACTTGCACCTCTTGCACGCATAGCTGTGAAAGCTTCGTGCCCTGGAGTATCAATAAAGGTAATTTTTTTGCCATTTTTTTCTACCATATAAGCACCGACGTGTTGAGTGATACCACCTGCTTCACCGCTTGCAATACGTGATTTTCTTATAAAATCTAGCAAAGAAGTTTTGCCGTGATCTACGTGGCCCATTATGGTTATCACTGGTGCTCTATGGGTTAAATTTTCTTGTGTTTGATTATCATCATAATCTTTCACATAATCAAATTCATTAGCTTCATCAATGATATTAATTTCTATGCCAAATTCATCTGCTAAAATTTCTATAGCGTCCTCATCTAAAAAATCATTTTTAGTTGTCATCATACCTAGCATAAAAAGCTTAGAGATAATTTCTCCGGTATTTTTTTTGATTTTATCTGCAAATTCATATACGCGTATCTCTTTAGGAATGCTTACGCTAGTGATTATTTCATTTTCTTTTTTTTCCACTCTTTTAGGGGATTTTTTGCGACTTCTTCTTTGGATACCGCTTTCTCCAAAAGGATTGATGGAATTATTTAGCGATTGTCTTAAAACATTAGGTTGTTTTTTGTTTAAAACTGGCTTTTGTTGCTCTTGTATGCTAAAATCAGGCAATACAACCTCATCATCATTATCTAAAGAGATATCTGCAAAATCTTTATCGCTTAAAAGATCCATTTTAGTTGTGTTTTCTTTTTTGCTTACAGCAAGATGATTTTTCTTTTCTTTTTTCTTTTTTTTCAAATTTTCATCTGAATTTGAAAAAATCATACTCAAACTTAAATTTTGATTATTTTGGAATGATTTATCTTCATTTTCGTTTAATTTTTCTTTTATTTCTTCTTTCTTTTTTTTAACTATGACTAAGCCTCTTCTTTTAGCTAAATTTAAATTTGAGCCTAGCTTTTCTTCTAGTTTTATTTCTTCTTTTTCTTTTTGAGTAATTTCTTCTTTTATGGGATTTGCAATTGGTGTAATTTTTTCATCTTTTTCTTCAGAAATTTTAGAGCTAGTTTTTACTTCTTTTTTAATTTTCTTTTCATCTTTTTTTGAATTTTCTTTTTTATTTACTTTTTTTGAAGCATTGTCTTTTTTAGGTTTTTGTATTTTTTTTACCACATCTGGAATATTGCCTGATTGGACGTATTCGTATATCGCTGCTGCGATTTCAGAAGATACCTTTTTATTAGGCGATTTTATATCCTCCAGGCCCATTTTATTAGCTTTTTCGATAATCTCTTTACTCGTATATCCTAACTCTTGAGCTATTTCACTAATCTTTACATCTGCCATTAAAAAATATCTCCTTTAAATCCTGCTGTTTTATATTTCCATTAAAATTACCTTTTTTAACCTTCATAAAGGCTTTATGTAAGATCTTGTCGTCTTTATTTAAGCATAAATTACAAATATACAAACTCTTTCCAAATTTTATTTTTGTAATAATTTTAGAATTATAAATTTGAAATCGATACAAATTTTGTTTTTCAAAACGACCTTTACATATAATGCACATTCTAATGGGTATATGATTTTTCAAAATTATATCTTTTTTTTTGAAATTTTTAGCAAAATTTAAAGCCTTTATTATCAAAATCTAAAAGTTCTATTCTAAATTTATTAAATTTATTTTTAAGTTTTGCTTGAATATTTTTTGCATCATCTTTATAAGCTAAAGTAAAAAAACTCGAGCCTGAACCTGAAAGCGTGCTCATAAGTGCGTTATTTTCTAAAGAAATTTTTTGCACTTGAAATAAATCTGGTAAAGTATTCATTCTTTGCTCTTGATGAAATTTGTCTAAACTTGCGTATTTTAACAAATCGTATTTTTTCTCTAAAAAACACGCAGTTAAAAATGAAGAGTGGCAAACATTAAAAACTCCATCGTTAAAATCAATTCTTTTAGCTAAAACAGATCTAGATTTTTGCGTATTCATAGCTAAATGAGGTATAGTCATAATAGCTTTTAAATTTTCATCTATTTCTTTTTTTATGGCTAGGACTTTGTTGTTTTTAACCATAGAGCACACAAAGCCTCCAAGGACTGCTGGAGCGATATTGTCAGGGTGATTTTCAAATTTTAATGCTTCATTTAGTATATTATTTTTGTCTATTTTTAAATCACTTAATTTATAAGCACAAGCAATAGCTGCAATTATAGTAGCAGATGAGCTTCCCATACCTCTTGATAGGGGAATGTTATTGCGAAAAATAAATCTAAAATTTTGCTTTTTTCCATTTAATTTTTGATAAATTTCATTAAAAATACTTATGAAGATATTGTTTTTTTTAAGATAGATATTTTTAGCACCTTCTCCGCAAATATTAATGCTAAAAAAATTTGATTTTTCTATTATAGTTTCATTAAAATACTTTAAACTTAAACCTAAACAATCAAAACCAGGACCTAAATTTGCACTAGTAGCAGGAACTAAAATTTTCATTTGTTTAATTAACTGCCTCTAAAACATAAAAAGGCGTATTATCATCACTAAAATTTAAATTTTTTAAAGTCTTTGGCATAAAAAAATCACCGCCTTGAATTTTTTCTAATGTGATTTGTTGATTTTTATCTTTGACAAAACAAAATTGCTTATTAGCTGGAATAGGCTGATTGTCATTTAATTCAAAAGCACTAATTGCTAATAAAGGTATATTTTTAACTATAGCTAAAGTTTGCAAAGAAATATAGCTGATTTTTATCCCCATATAAGAACCTGGTCCATTAGCATAAATAAGTTTTTCAAATTCATATTTTGTAAGTAAATTTTGTAAGATTTGTGGCAGTATCTCACTTATCTTTAAATGGCTATTGATAGTCTCTAATAACATATCTTTTTCATAAATCCCTAGCATTATGGGTTTAGAAATAGCATTTAAAAGCAATGTAACCTTTTTTATGCGAAAACCTTTTCATAAATTTTATGGACACTTTTTTCTAAACTTACTATCTCGTATGCGTTAGTGTCTTTTAATAATTTTTTAGTTAAAAGATGATTTAATCTATGAGAGCCCGCATAAGATACATAATCACCAAAAACTCTGTATCCAAGTAAGGTTAAATCTCCAATAGCATCTAAAATTTTATGACGGACAAATTCATCTTTAAAACGCAATCCTTCAGGATTTAAAATACGATTATCATCAATTACTACAGCATTTTCTAAGCTTCCGCCAAGTCCTAAATTTAATTTTCTTAAAGCTTGCACGTCTTTTAAAAATCCAAAAGTTCTTGCTCTTGCTATTTGCTCAATATAATTTTGTTTGCTAAATTCAAAATAATAATTTTGCTTGCCTATGATAGGATTATCAAATTCGATGGTATAGTTAATAATAGGCATATCAGTAGGAGTTAAGCGGACAAATTTATTTCCTTCTTGCACTTCTATATTTTTTTTAATAACTAAAATTTTTTTTACCTCTCCAAGGTCTTTAATACCTGCTTCATCAAGCATCATACAAAAGCCTATACTGCTACCATCCATTACAGGTGCTTCATTAGCATTAAGCACAATACGAATATTATCAATACCATAAGCACTAATTGCACTCATTAAATGCTCTATAGTTGAGACATAGCCTCTATGATCTCCGATAACGGTAGCCATTTTTGTGTCGATTACATTTTCTGGTTTAGCCTCATATGAAATTCCAAGATCACTTCTATAAAAAACTATACCGCTATTTGCATCTAATGGCTCTAATTGAATGCTAATTGGCTCACCTTTGTGCAACCCTATACCTACACCTTTTACCACTTTTGCTATAGTTGTTTGATTCATATTACTCACTTAAAATTTTTTTCTTACTTGCGTTTAAAACATTATAAATATTTTCTTTTATCCATTTTGCATCTTGCCATTGCTCAGGACGCACCTCCACTCCTTGAATCAAAACACCAAAATGCAAATGATCACCAAGGGCTAACCCAGTAACTCCAGTAGTTCCTATGATTTCTCCTGCTTTTACTTCATCGCCTACGCCAACATTTACACTAGTGCAATGCCCATAAAGAGTATAAATTCCAAAGCCGTGATAGATTATGATATTTAAGCCATATATTCCATTTTCTTTAGCAAATACGACCTTGCCTGCATTATTGCTTATAATAGGGGCTTGTTTTATACTAGCTATATCAAGTCCCATATGATAAGAACTACTTAAGGGTTGATTATCATAAGAATAAAATCTATGATCAGCAAAATCAGCTACTTTTTTGCCATTTTTTAAAGGTATGAAAAGATTTACTTTAAAATTATTTAAAATAGCTTCAGGAGCGTCGCTTGTGATTTTATGCACGAGCTCTTCGTTTAAATTTCTTAAGTCTTCATTTACAAATTTAAATTTTTCAAGTCTGTTTAATTGCTTATCTTGTGGAGCATATTGTTGAGCTAGTAAATCAATTTTGCCATCTATAAATTTATCGTTTAATTTTATATTAGATGTGCGGTATTTTCTATTTACAAAATAATATCTTATCCTTTGTTTGTTGATATTGCCTGCTTTATCTTGTGCTATGACATAAGCTCTATAATTTTCATCTTTAGCGTCCCAAGCAATCAAAGCTGCGTAGTATCCTTCCTTGATAAAAGGAATAGCTTTAAAAGTTTTGCCTTTATCGGTGATTATATATACATTTTCTAAATTTTCATCACTTGCTTTAAATACGACACTGCCTACGCCTCCTTGTTCTATCTGATAAGAATTATCTAAAATTTCTACATAAGGATCTTTTGTATCTATGATAACTTTTATTTCTTTATGAGTTGCATTTTTGAGAAAAAAATTCCAAAAACTGCTATCGCTAACTTCAATTAGAAGTTTAAAAAAATCCACTTTTTCTTTGTAAGCTAATTTTGGTAATTTTAAATTCAACTGAATGTTATGCTTTGGCTCTTTAATGTTTTCATTCATTAAAATTTGACCATCTAAATCGCCATTTTTAAATAAAATCACCTTAATATTTTTTAATGAATTTTTGCTATCAATTTCTATGGAGATTGGATCTTTTAAATTGCTATAAATAATTTCTGATTTAATTTGTATATTTGGAGCTTCTTTTTTAAACAAATTTGTATTTAAAACAAATGCCAATATTGCAACTAAGATTAATAATATTAGAAAAAACCATTTTTTACTAGACTTTTTACGTGCAAAAACCATCTTAACCTTCAAATTTTTAATCTTTATATCTTTAAATAATAAAACTTTATAGCAAATTAAGAGTAAATTACTTATAAAAATTATAAAATTTCTCTTAATTTATTTGCATCTTTTATCCAAGCTTCAAGCTCATCAGTATCGCCTTTTTCTATCATCTTTCTACATTCTTGTAGTTCTTTTTGAAACATTTTTATAGAATTTAATAAATTATGTTTATTTTGTTGAAAAATGCCACTCCACATTTTTGGATTAGATTTAGCAATTCTACACATATCTTTAAAAGAAGGACCGCCAAGATATGCTATATTTTTTTTATTTTCTTCTTTCATTACAAAATTTGCTAAAGAAAAGCTTATAACGTGAGGCAAATGAGAGATTATAGCTGTATGATGATCGTGAGCTAGACTATCCATAAAAACTATCTTCATACCTAAATCAGAAAAAATTTCTATAGCTCTTTTTTGATGTGAATGAGTAGCATTTTGACTATCGCAAAATACGCAAACTGCATTTTTATATAAATCTTTAACCGCTGCATTTGGTCCGCTATTTTCAGTGCCTGCCATAGGATGAGCTGATATGAAATGTTTTTTTAAATCAGGGGATAAATGCTTAATAATCTCCTCTTTTGCACTTCCAAGTTCAATAATAGTGCAATCTTGTGAAGTATCTTCTAAATCTTTTAAAATTTCAATAATCGCATTAACAGGTATAGCTAAAACAATTACATCACATTTTTTAATTTGTTCAAAACTTATTATTTTATCTACTAATTTTTTTTTCACTGCAATGGATTCAAAATCTTTATTTATATCATATCCATACACCATATCAATGAGTTTATTTTCTCTTAAGCTAATTCCTAAAGAACCGCCCATTAAACCAAGTCCAACTATACCTACATTCATAATTTTACCTTCAAAACTATTGATTAAAAATATTTTGGTATTATAACTGCTTTTGTATCAAATTTTTAGGTAAATTTAATGAAACAATGGATTATATTTTTTATACTATCAACAAGCTCACTTTACGCATTAACAATCAAAGACATTAAGTTTGAAGGCTTATCTCGACTTTCTAAAGAAAGTGCTATAGAAATTTCTAAATTAAAAATTGGACAAAAAATTAGTATTGAAAATATAGATATGGCTGTTAAAAATCTTTTTAGTAAAAATTATTTCAAAGATATTTTAGTTGAAGAGAAAAATGGAGTAATTTTATTTAAAGTAGTGGAAAAGCCATCTATTGGAAAGATAGACATACAAGGCATTGCAAGCAATGATAGAAAACAAATGGAGTCTCTTATAGGTTTAAAACCTGGACTTTTATATGATGAAAATTCTATAAAAGAATCTGTAGAAAAAATAAAGCTTTTTTATGAAGCTAAAGGTTTTTATGACACGATAGTAGAAACTAAAAGCGAAAAGCTAAGTAATTCTAATGCTTTGAAAATAACTTTTATTGTCAATCGTGGTGAAAATATTATCATAGAAAATGTCTATTTAAGTGGTGCTAAAAAATTAAATTATTCTGATATAGAACCAGCAATAGCTAATAAACAAAGAGAATTGCTAGGTTGGATGTGGGGTTTTAATGATGGCAAGCTTAAAATTTTTGAATTAGAAAATGATAGCTCAAGAATTTCTGATGTGTATTTAAAAGAAGGTTATTTAGATGTTAGTGTATCTCCGGCATTTTTAAAAACATATACAGATACTTATCAAGCGGATTTGACTTATTTTATAAGTGAAGGCAAACCTTATAAAGTAAAAGATATAAAAATTTATAATATTGCATTTAGTGATGAAGAAAATAATGACTTAGCTCACAATCTTGAGCTTACAATAGGGAAAATAGTAGATATAGAAAAATTAAGAAAAGATATAAAAACGATAGAAACTAAAACCGCTGATTTAGGATATGCTTTTGTGCAAGTGATTCCAGATATACAAAAAGATGAAGAAAATCATAAAGCTATTATACTTTTTAAAGTCATTCCAAATGAAAAAGTGTATGTGAGAAATGTTGAAATTTCAGGCAATACTAAAACGGTTGATAGGGTAATTCGTAGAGAGCTTTACCTAACTGAGGGTAATCTTTACAATAGAACAGATTTGATAGACTCAAGGAATGCATTAAGAAGAACAGCATACTTTGAAAATGTCGAAATTAAAGAACAAAGAGTTGATAATACGCACGTTGATTTAATAGTAGAAGTTAAAGAGGCATCAACTGGTGCTATATCAGGTGGTATAGGCTATGGAACTAGTGATGGAATTTTACTTAGTGCTTCACTTTCAGATGCAAATATCTTTGGATCTGGTATAAAAGGTAGTGTAAATATCGACAAGGGAGATGAGACTTTATCAGGAAAAATTTCTTTGAAAAATCCTAGATTAAATGATAGTGATTATTCTCTTGGGGGATCTTTGTATTCAAATCGCTTTGAGTGGAATAGTTATGATGAGAGAAACTATGGCTTTAATGTCAGTATAGGAAAATCTTTAGGGAGATTTATTGATGTAGATTTATCTTATAATCTTGAAGAAAGTAATATTTATAAATTAAGCGATAGATTGATAAAACAAGGTTATCAATTAGGTAAATCTTATAAAAGTTCTATCACTCCATCTATAATATTTAACAATACAGATGATTATTATCTTCCGCGTTCTGGGATTATAGCTTCTACTGCTTTAGAATACGCAGGAATTGGCGGAGATCAAAAATTTATTAACTCAACTACTAAATTTAATTATTATAGAGGGTTAGAAGACTATATTGGTTGGGATGTGATTTATCGCTATAAAGCAAATTTTTATAAAGTATGGAATCAAGGATACTTACCAATTAATGAAAAAATATATCTTGGTGGTATAGGCACTATTAGAGGTTTTGATAGAAGAAGTGTGAGTCCTAAAAATGAGTGGGGCGATGAAACTGGCGGAACTATAGCATTTACAAATTCTGTAGAACTTAGTTTTCCTATATTTGATAGGATTAAACTTAGAGGAAGTGTGTTTTTTGATTATGGGACTATAGGAGAAACTTCACTAACTCAAATTCAAAGATGGAGCACAGGTGTTGGCTTTGAGTGGCTAACTCCTTTAGGGGCTTTAAATCTAGTTTTTGCTAAACCATTTAACACAAGAGCAAGCGATGATTTAAGTAAATTTGAATTTATGCTTGGTGCAAGATTTTAAGTGTTATAATTACGAAATTTTATTTTAGGTAGAGTGATGAATTTTTTAGATATTTTTTCTAGTATAAGACGCAAGCAAGCAAATCCTAATGAAGCACCTAATCATTGGATAAAATGCACCTCTTGCCACGCTTTAATGTATTATAAAGAAATAGAAGCTTCTTATAATGTTTGCCCTAAATGTAATTTTCATATGAGGCTTTCTCCACTTAAACGCATAGATTTACTTAGTGATGAGGGCACTTTTATAGAAATGGATAAAGATTTACAAGCAACAGATCCTTTAAAATTTGTAGATAGTAAATCTTATAAAAAAAGATTAGCAGAAAATGAAGAAAAAACAGGCAGAAAAAGTGCTGTTATAAGTGGCGAATGCAAAATAGATGGAATTGATACTCAACTTGTTGTATTTGATTTTTCTTTTATGGGTGGGAGTTTAGGCTCTGTTGAAGGTGAAAAAATTTTAAGAGCTATAGAAAGAGCTATAAATAAAAGAACTCCAATTGTTATTGTTAGTGCTTCTGGTGGAGCTAGAATGCAAGAGAGCACTTATTCTTTAATGCAAATGAGTAAAACAAGTGCAGCATTAAAGCTTTTAGCTGAGGAAAAATTACCTTATATTTCTATTCTTACTGATCCTACTATGGGTGGAGTTAGTGCTTCATTTGCGTGGCTTGGGGATATTATTATGGCAGAACCAGGTGCTTTGGTGGGTTTTGCAGGGGCAAGAGTTATAAAGCAAACTATAGGAACTGATTTGCCTGAAGGTTTTCAAAAAGCTGAATTTTTACTAGAACACGGCTTGATTGATACTATCATAGAAAGAAATGAACATAAAAAATTCGTCGCTGATTTTTTAAGATTTTTTTCTAAAAATTAAACTATGCAGATTAATCTTATTAGTATCCAAAAAAATAATAACGATGAATTTTCAAAGCTCAATGAACATTATCACAAGTTAATAAAAAAATTTAGCAATCTTAGCGATATAAGTATTTTTAATAATACAATAGCAAATGCACAAAGCAATAATGCAAATGAAGCAAAAAAAACTTATACTAAGGTCTTGCTTCCTCATAAAAAGGGCTTTTGTATAGCTTTAGATGAAAAAGGTCAAGAATTTACGAGTATAGAATTTGCGTCATTTTTGCAAGATAAAAATGAAATTTCTTTTTTTATTGGTGGTGCATATGGTTTTGAACGAGCTTTTTTAAATCAAATGCAAATAAGTATTTCTCTTAGCAAAATGACAATGCCACATAAATTTATAAAAACAATACTTTTAGAACAAATTTATCGTGCATTTTGTATCAATGCTAATCATCCATATCATAAATAGGAACATTTATGCAAGAATTGAATTTAAAAGATTTCAAAGATATTTTAGAAAAAAGACAAAAAGAAATTTTACAAGAATTGCAAGGCAATACAGCAAATATTTGTAATCTTCACAATAGCGAACCACGAGATGAGGTAGATATCCAACAAATTTCTAATAGCTCGCATATTGATTTTAAAATAAATGAAAATTTGAAAAAAGAACTAGATGAAATTAAACTTTCATTAAGCAAAATAGAAAATAATACTTATGGAATTTGTGAGTATTGTGAAGAGGTGATTCATTTAGAAAGATTAAAAATTAAACCTCACGCAAAATACTGCATTAATTGTCGTGAAAATTTAGAAAAAAGGAAAGAAATATGAAAATAAAATTATTTTTCTTTGCAAGTTTAATTTATCTTTTGATTGTGGTAGCTTTAGTTTATAATTTAAATTTGGGTGATTATACCTTTACTCTTTCTACTTTTAGTCTGAATCTTCCTGTTAGTTTGTGGATCATTCTTCCTACTTTAATCTTAATGATATTAGCACTTTTGCATATGAGTTTTTACGGCTTTTTAAAACATTTACAATTTAAAAATCTCATTAAAGATAGTAAAAATTATGAAAATTTGATTGAAAATTTACTACTTAAAAAAAATAACAAAATTAAATTTAAAACTCAAGAATTTCAAGATATTGAAAAGCTTACAAAAACTTTGGTATTTAAAGAAAAGACACAAAATGAAAGAATAGATCATATATTAGATATTTTACAAGATATTAATGAAGGTTCTTTTATAGAACTTAAAAAATATAAATTAGATTTTGAAAATGAAATATTTATACTAAATGAAAAAAATCATTGTGCTAAAGATAGCGATTATGCTTACTCGCTTATTAAAAACAAAAAAGATTTAAGCAATGATTTAGAGTTGTTTGCTTATGAAGAAGTATTGCAAAATTTATCCTATGAAAAAATAAAAAGTCTCAAAATAGAAAAATCTCAAAAAGATATTTTATATTTGTTTAAACGCTATGAAGCACAAAGTTTAGAGCTTACTCTTGCTGAAATAGAAGTATTACTTAGTATGAATAATTTTGATGAAGCGATGTTTTTGCAGATTGCTAAAATACTTTGTAAAAAAATAGAACCTCAAAATCTCATAGCTTTATTTAAAAAATTGCAAGATTGTAATTTAAAAGTTAGTAGGGCATATTATTATATACTTGCTGAATTTGGAATGTTTGATGAGTTATTAAGTCAATTAGGAAATAATCAACAAGATTTTAAAGATTTTCAACTTGTATTATTTTTAAAAGAGCATAATAAAAAATTTGATTTAGACGCAATAATTCGATGATAGATTTTAGTAAAAATCCTTTATTTTTAGCTCCTATGGCTGGATTTTCTGACTTACCTTTAAGAAATTTAGTCAAACAATTTGGAGCTGATGTAACAATTAGCGAAATGATAAGCTCTAATGCTTTAGTGTATGAAAGTGAAAAAACTTTAAAAATGCTAGAAAAAGCCGAACTTGAAAATCCTTATATAGTGCAAATTGCTGGATCTGATGAGGAAGTTATAAAAAAAGCGGTTGAAATTTTAAATAGATTTGATTTTATTGATGGAATCGATTTTAATTGCGGATGTCCTGTAAATAAAGTCATTAAGCAGTATTCTGGGAGTGCTCTTTTACTAGATCTTGATAAATTAAAAAGAATTTTAGAACTTATAAAAAAAACAAGTAAAAAGAAAATTACAAGTGTTAAAGTTAGAATTGGTTATGATAAAAAAGATCCCATTGAAATTGCAAAAGCTTGTGAAAATTCTGGAATTGATTTTATAAGTATGCATGGACGCACAAAAAAACAAATGTATAGCGGAAATTCTGATTATGAAGCTATAGCTTTAGCTAAAAAAAATATAAAAATTCCTTTAATAGCTAATGGAGATATCAATGCAATAAATGCGAAAGAAGTTTTAAAAAAAACAAATTGCGACGCTTTGATGATAGGTAGAGCAAGTATAGGAAATCCTTGGGTTTTTTATGAAATCAAACAAAATAAAAAAATAGACAAGCAAACAAAAAATAAAATCATTTTTACTCATTTTGATGAGATGATAAAGCACTATAAAGAACAAGGCGTGAGTATTTTTAGAAAGCACTTGCACGAGTATTCTAAAGGATATAATGACGCTTCAATTTTTAGAGATAAAATAAATCGCATTAATAATGCTAAAGAAATGAGAAAATATATAGAAGAATTTTTCAATAAGGAATGATTTTTGCTTATTAACTAATAAGCAATATATGAAGAGATACCATAAAAACAAGGAAAGTTAAATGGGAGCTCGCATTAATTCAAAAGGAATTGACAAAACAATAGGTGGCATTAGAACAAGTGCTAATAATTTTGCTGCATATGCTTCAAAACTCAATGATCAAACTTTAAATTTTGAGCAAATTTTGCAAAATCAAAAACCAAAGTGTATTAATTCTTGTATCAAGAATTCACAAATGCAGTTAAATAAGCTAGTAAAGAATCTTGAAAATAACAAAGGAAGTATTTTTAAAAATACTATTGGCGATGATCTTAATACCATAGCAAGATTAAGACAAGAAGTAATTATGATGTATGATATTACTCTTAAAAGCCCTCTTTGATAATTTTATACAATTTATCAATATCTTCATCGCTTATATGCGATGAATTTTTTCTCTCATAAAAATTATGTAAATCTTTGCAATTAAATTCAAATCCAAAAATACATTTTGTATGTGCTGGGAGAAAAGCTCTGACTAAGACTATATTTTGTGTTATTTTCTCATCGCAAGCAAAGCATATAAAATCTTTATGCAAACGTCCTTCGTAATTTAAAATTTTTAAATAAGCATCTACGATAACTCTTTTGCAATCTTGTTTTTCAAAACGTTTAGCACACTCATCTAAAAGTTCATAATAAAATGAATCTAATTTTCCAACATCTTTTAAATGCCAGTAAAAAAGTTTTATAAAATCTTGCCAAAAAAACATTTTTTCTCTATCTAAAATCCACGAAAAACCAAGATGTATCACATCTTTTAAACGAGGCAAAAATCTTAAATTTTCTTCTAATTCAAAATCTATCTTATAGCCATTTAAAATATTTGAGTGTCTCATTCCATAAAAACGAAACGACTTAATAACTTGTGTAGGGCTAAGTATATAAACAATCAAATCCTCATCTTTTATACTTTGAGTATGTAAAATATAACCTTGCATTAAACAATATTTACACCATAAGCTTTTAAGATATCAAAAGAGCTTTGTTCTAACTTTTCATCAAAACTAGCACTAGCATTTTTATGTAAGATTATTTCTGAATTGCAACTTGCATTTTGTGCTAAAATGATATTGCTAAATACACATATATGTGAAACTAAACCACAAAATTCTATACAATCATAAAAATTATCTTTTAAAAAATTTGCAAATTCTAAACTACCAAAGGAATTTTTATAAAAAATACGCTTTGAACGTTTTAAATACAAATTAAATTCTTTTGGCATAAACCAACCGAAAGTATCTTTAACACAATGTAAAACTGGAATATTCTTGCCTTCTTTAGTGGAAAAATAATTTTTATCGTGGGTATCAAAAGTAAAAACAATATCTCCTTGATGATTTTTTAAAAGTGAGATAATATTATCTTTGATTTCAACGGCTCGTTTAAAACCCAAACTTCCGTCTATAAAATCATTTTGATAATCCACTACAACAAGAAGTTTAGTCATTTTGAGTATAGAAAAAACTACTTGTGTGGATATTACTAAAAGCTGTTTTTAAGCTAGTAAATAATTTTGGATTTTCATTTTCTAAATTTGCTAAAAGCTGTTTTGCTTCTTCTCTAGCGTGTGGAAATTTAATATTTCTTTGACTAAGCTTCATACCAGGACAAAACTCATTTCCTATAACTTCTAAAGAATTATTAATGGCATTTTCTCTAAGCTGTCTTTCTCTTACAAAGATTAAAGGTCTTATTACCTCTACTCCTCTTTTGCTCTTATATTTTGGTGCTAAACTTCTTAATGAGCCATTGTATATAAAATTCATAAAAAAACTCTCCACAGCATCATCTAAATGATGTGCAATAGCAAGCTTATTATAGCCATTATCTAAAGCATATGTATAAAGAGCACCTCGTCTCATTCGTGAAAAATAACTACAAAAACTTGAATTTTTTCTTATAGTATCACCTGAAATTTCATAAATATTTGAATCAATAACTTCGTGTTTGATACCATAATCCTCACAATGCTTATGAAGTTTTGTATAATCTTCACCCATTCCATAGCTTAAAGTTACGGCTTTAAATTCAAACTTAAAAGGTGCGTGTTTTTGCATACGATTTAAAAGATGGGCTAAAGCTAAAGAATCTTTCCCTCCGCTTAAGCCCAATAAAACTTTATCATTATCTCCTATAAGAGAAAATTTAGCATTAGCTTGTGCTACTTCTTTAATAAGTCTTTTGCTAAGTTTTATCATTATAATTTATCACAAATTTTTAAAACAAAATCTGCTGAAATTTTTGCTGATTTTTCTACAAATTCATCAAAATCAAATTCAGCTTTTTCTCCAGCTTTATCACTCATTGATCTTAACACAAAGCAAGGAATTTTTAAAGCATCACACACCAAAGCAACGCTTGCTCCTTCCATCTCACACGCGTCTGCATTAAAAATCTCTCTTATTTTATTTTTTTTATTTTCATCACAAATGAATTCATCTCCAGTTGCTATGATGGCTGATTGGATTTTTATATTTAATTCATTTGCTACCTTCAAAGCCAAGGCATTTAATTTATCATCTGTTTTTATAAAAATTTCATTACCAGGAACAAAACCTAATGGATGACCAAATGCACTAATGTCTAAATCATACTGAACTAATTTCGTAGCATAAACTAAATCACCTATTTCTAAATTAGGATTAAAAGCACCTGCAACCCCTGTAAAAAGCATAATTTCAGCTTTAAATTTTTCTATTAGTATAGTCGCACTAAGAGTTGAATTTACTTTTCCTATTTTTGAATACGCAATCACCAATTCGTGATTTTTATATTTTGCTAAGTAGTAAGTATTATTTGCATACTCAACCTTATCATACTCTTTTAAAGTCTCCAATAAAGGAGTAATTTCTTCTGGCATAGCCCCTAAAATTGCAATTTTCATTTTAAAACCTTCAATATTTCATCTATATCTTCTATTTTACTTATACTATATGTTTGCTTGCTACTTATTTTTTTATTTAAACCTTTTAAAATATTAGCTCCAAATTCTATATAACAATCAACCTCATTATCAATACTTTGTATGCTTTGTTTGTAAAGCACAGGTTTTACAAGCTGATCGCTTAGTAATTGCATAGCTTGTGTTTTATCATTGTAAGCTTTTGAATTTACATTTGATATTACATTGTTAAATTTAGAATTTAAAATACTATCTAACTCATTAGATAATTTTATTGAAGCATTCTTTAAAAGCGGACAATGGCTTGCAACGCTCATATTTAAAAGCATAGCTCTTTTAGCACCAACTTGCTTAAAGCTACTTTCTAGCAAAACCAAATCATTTTTTAAGCCAGCAATTACAATTTGACCTTCACAATTATAATTTGCTGGATACACTTTTGCACCATTTTGCTGTGCTTTTTGACAAATTTCTTCTACGCATTTATCTGCAAGTCCTAAAATCACCATCATACCTGCTTCAATTTTAGAACAATCTTCTTGCATAAAAATTCCACGCTTATTAACTAAAGAAATAGCGTCTAAAAAATTAAAAGCACCTTGAATAGCTAAAGCACTAAATTCGCCTAAAGAATGACCAAGAGCATTGGTAGCTTCTAAGGAAATATTTTCTCTTAAAGTCTCATATGCCATTAATGAATTTAAAACTATCGCCATTTGCGTAAATTCACTTTGATTTAGCTTATCATTTTCCTTAAATAATAAATTCTTAAAATCAATTTTACAAAAATCACTTGCATTATCAAGTAATTCTTTAGCTCTTTTAGAATTTTCATAAAAACTAAGACCCATACCAAAACATTGAGAACCTTGGCCTGGGAAAATAAATGCACTATTCATCAATGATGACCACCACAACAGCCACCATCTCCGTGATTATGACCTCCACAACAGCCATCACCACTATGGTGATGATTATGATGATGATTAGCGCAGCCACAACTTTTACTTCCTGCTATTATCCCTGTTAAAATCTCATCTTCACTCGCAGCTCTAACATCAACAATATTTAAAGAAAATAGCAAATCTCTTCCAGCATAAGCGTGATTATAATCAATAGTTACTTCATTATCACTGATTTCTTTTACTATAACTCTCACAGTCGCCCCATCTTCACCTTCGCCAAAAAGCTCCATACCAACTTGTAAATCAATTCCGGCAAATTGTTCTCTTGGTAGAGTTTGCAACGCACTAGCATCATATTCTCCTAGTGCTTTTTCTTTTTTAATTATAATGTCCTTATTGCAAGGAGCGTCTAATTTTTGAATTTCTTCTTCTAAACCTTCTAAAATTTGCCCTTTTCCTAAGATAAAAGATATAGGTTCTGTATGCAAATTTGATTCTAAAATTTCATTTGTATTTGCATCTTTTAATTCATAGAACATAGAAACTACACTATTTTTTTCTATAGCCATTTTATTATCTCCTTATTATTTTCTATTTGGCGAAGCTTTTGCTTCTGCACTATCAGGATAAGCAGTTTTTAATGCTTTATAAAATTTATTAGCACTTTTAGTATCACCAACTTTATCCAAACTAATTGCAGTATGATACAATAACTTTGGCATATAATCGCCCTTAGTACTTATAGTGGAACTTTTTTTATAAAAATTTAAAGCTTCAGCATAATCTTGTTGCTTGTATTTTATTTCACCAAGCCAAAACGTAGATCTTGCTGGTTTATAATGAGTGTTTATTAAATACTCAAATTTACTTGTAGCTTCGTTAAATTTATTTTTGCCAACTTCTTCAATCGCTTGCTTTAAAATTTCGCTTGATTGTAATTGTTTCCAGCTTTCATCTAAAACTACCTCATTTTTATTTGCTTCATTATCACTAGTATTTAATTCTTGATTTACGCTTACGTTATTATCATTTTGAATTACAACTTTAGAAGTCATATTTCCTTCTCGTTTTTCAATTCTATCAATTTCAGATTGAAAGAAAACTATGCTTTGATTTACATCATCTTTAGAAACATAATCTGCATTTATTTTATTCATCACATTAGTTATCTCACTTAAAATCTTTTGAATTTCTTGATAATTATTCTCTTGAATTTTTCTATTTTCTTCTATATACATTCTTAAATTTTGAATCTCTTGAGTAATATTTGAATCAAAATTATGATAACTATCTTCTAGAGAAAATAATCTAGTATTAATCTTAGAGTATTGAGTATTTAGCCCTTCAGTTACGCTTTGTAGGCCTTCTATATTTTCTACTGCTAAATTAATTTTGTTGGTTAAATTTGTATAATACTCATTTAACATTCTCAAACGTTCTTGATTTTTATATTGGAGTTTTTCATTTTGTGTTAAGCCATAAGGTGTTTTACTATCTACTTTTCCCGCATCAAAAGCCGATATTTCAGCATATAAAAAAGTAGCTCCATAAAGAGCTACTAAAAATAATTTTATTTTCATAATCTAATAGAACTTATTTTGTTATTTTAAAATCAGCACGACGATTTTGTGCATCGCACGCCTTTGTTCTTTCAGTACATACAGGATTAGTCTCTCCATAACTCTTAACACTAATTCTATCAGCACTAACACCTTGAGCTATTAAAGATTCTTTTACTGCCTTTGCTCTTTTTAAACCAAGAGCTTGATTATATTCATCAGTCCCCCACTCATCACAATTTCCTTCAACAAGAACAGAAGAATTCATAGCTTCATTGTTAAAAATTTGAGCATTTTTAACTATCACTTTTTGCATATCACTTTTAATATTAAATTTATCAAAGTCAAAATAAACACTAGAAATAGAATTTAAAGAATCTAAATTCTCATAACTATCTGATCCGCCACTTCCTTTAGAACTATCAACACTACTTGAGCTACTCATAGTTACATTATTTTTCGTAGCACAACCACTAATAATTACAGCAAAAGCAGCAATTGAAGTAAAAACTATTTTTTTCATCATATCTCCTTAATTAAATTATACGCTAATTATAACAAAAAAATATTATTTTATACTTACCAATCAATCGATTGAATTTTACCAACCTTTAATCCATAATAAAATGCCTTATTTGCATTAATTCTTATAATGCCTAATGCACTTTGAGAACCTAAATACTTGATAAAAATAATACTTTCACCATCACTTGAAAATCTTGGAAAAAGATTTTTTCCATTTGCAGTTAATTGCCTAATATAATCACTTTGTGTTGAAATTAAATAAAGATTAAAAACACCGCTTTGATCATACTCCCTGCTTGAATACACCATATAATTTTTATAAGTTGAAACAGAGGAGTTATTTTTTCCATGAAAAACAACTTGTTCTGCAATATTATTTTGTATATTTTGCATAAAAATATTAGGATATCCTAAACGATCAGAAACAAATACGATTTTTTGATCTCCATCAATAAAATTTCCATTTACATCTATACCAGAATAATTAGTAATTTGCTGATATTTTTTTGTATCAACATCATATAAATACACATCAGGTTGATCCTCTGGTGCCATAGTAAGTAGTATTTTTTTACCATCACTACTAACATCAGAAGCCACTATCATACCTTTACTTGCTATAATCTTTGTAGTATTTTTGCTTTTAATATCGTATTTATACAAAGTTGGAATTTCATTATCATAAGCAGTAAAATAAAATGCACTTTGTTCTTTATTTGCCCATTTAGGAAATAAATTTAATCCTTTTGAAATTAATACTTTTTGATAAGCTAATGTATAATCTGTGAGTAAAATATCACTTTGTTTTTTTCCTTGAGTTCTAGCTATTAAAATTTTATGTTCCATCCAATCAACTGAAGCATAACCTAATTTTTTATTCATCTGTGCAATACTCTTATGTGCTAAGAATGGATATTCTTCTATGGACATAATTTGATCAAAAAATCTTGCTTTTATTTCATTTGCAGCAAAAATTTCAACATTAATATCTAAAAGTTTTCCGTTTTTATTTAAAACATAGGAAAAAATGTAATCACCTTGATTTTCTTCTTTAACTATTTCAAAATTTGCACTTACTTTTACATCATTTACCAACATATTGTAAAAACTTTTTTTTAATTCTAAATTGGTTAAATTAGATTGATCTTTAATATAAATTTTTGGTAATTGCATACCTTTATTTGTAACTGAAATAGTTGCATCTTGTCCAAATAAAATTACACAAAAGGATAAAAAAATTAAAATATTTTTCATTGTTTCTCCATATTAAATTCGATTATATCACTAAGTTTCATTTTAATTTGCATTATTTTACCACCTGGAGGTAACGTTATGTATTTACCTTCTAAATTTTGTAAAAATTCTTGTGCTTTTAAATCAAAATTTTCACTAAATGCTCTAGAAAAATTAATCAAATGAAAATATCCACTACTATCAATTATAAATTCAACTTCTATACTTAAATTACCACTTGGGTTATAAATCCGCCATCTTTCCTCAAGATACTTTCTTACAGATCCTAAAAATTGATCATAAATTCCAGTTTTTTGTTCAATTAAAGATTGTCCTAAATTTTTATTTATTTGCAAATTTTCATTAAATTGCTGGGAAAAATTTGAAATTTTTTCTCTAGAAGTAAAAGTAGGTTTTTTTGAAGGCATAGAAGATTGAACTTTAGTTGTTTTTTCTTCTTGATACTCTTTTAAATTTCCAAACAATTCATTAAAATTACTTGCTTGCTGTTTTATATCTTGTGTTTTAACATTCTTATTAGTGGTATATTTTTGAAGTAAATTATTTTCAAAAAGTTCTTGTAGAGATTCTTTATAGGTTTCTTGTAAATTATCTGAAGAATTTCGCTGGAAATTATCGCCTAATTCTATATTAATAAAATTATTAGGATTATCCGTATAATCTAACGCATTTTCTTGAAATTGCACAATTTTAAAAAAAACTAAAAA
Source organism: Campylobacter sp. (assembly GCF_020024835.1). Classification (GTDB taxonomy): domain Bacteria; phylum Campylobacterota; class Campylobacteria; order Campylobacterales; family Campylobacteraceae; genus Campylobacter_D. The sequence goes on from NZ_JAHHTD010000003.1 coordinate 23,307, forward strand.
CACAACACAAAAATAAATCAATATCGCATAGATAAAAGATTTTATATTAAAATCTAAATATTCTTGCATATTTTACTCAGTCTGTAATGCAACTTTATGAAATCCAATGTGTTTCATAGTTTTTAAAACACTCATTACATCATCATATTTTAAATTTTTATCAGCTCGTATAAATACTATTTCATCTGTGTTATATTGATGTTTTAATGAATTCATATTATCAGCAAAACTCAAAAAATCAAATTTATTTTTACCAACAAAAATTTCTTTTTTTGCATTAATAGTGATTATAAGACTTTTTAAATTTGGCGCACTAGAATTATTTTGAGAACCTTGAGGTAGTTGAACTTTTTCTTCATAAGTTATACTCGGTGCTGTTACCATCAATATGGCAAGCAAAACGAGCATAATATCAACTAAAGGAGTGATATTTAATTCTGGTTTATCCTCTAAAAACTTCACCTTAAACCTTCAAGCTAATTAATAATTTAATTTCACTATCTAAAATATTGATTAATTCATAAGCCTTACGTTTAATAATTAGATGAAAACTATAAGCTGGAATTGCAACTAAAATTCCACACCCAGTTGCAATTAGAGCTTCACTAATTTTTGGAGCAATAATACTTAAAGAATTTTGAATCTCTAAACCACCAAAAGTTTCAAGTATAGAAATAACCGTTCCAAAAAGACCTATAAAAGGAGAAGTAGAAGCTACAATACTAAGCCATGTTAAACCTATAGTTGATTTTTTTTCAAGTAAATTCTTATAAATATTTAATTTTGCTTCATCTACATCAACACATCTTTTTAAAATTGAAGAACTTTGGCTTAAATCCTTTTCACCTCTCATTAAAGCCTCAAGAGACTGATTTTCATCTTTAATCCAATTGCCAATGACTGCCAATCTAGAAAATAAAATTGTAAAACTAAGTATAAAATAAATCGAAAGCCATACTAATACTATATATGTAATTAAACTTGTGTTATCAAAAAAATTAAAAATTGCTTGAAAATTCACTATTTTTGCCTTATATTACTATCTAATTTAGCAAAAGTAGAAGCTAAAGCTATATTATCACTACTCATAGATTTTATAAGCTCTTTTGCTTCATCAAGTCTTTTTGCTATTTCGCTATCAGTGTTACCGCCAACCCATACAGCACCTTTAGCGATGACACTCACTTTTGTCTCAGATATTTTAGCATATCCAGAATCAATAGCAACTAATTCATGGGTGGAATTTGACGTTTCAATGTCTATAATTCCAGTTTTTAAAGATGCAATTAAAGAAGCGTGTCCTTTTAATACTCCAAACTCGCCTTCACTCCCTGGTAAAACGACAAGTTTTGCTTGATCTTTATAAATTATCCCTACTGGTGTTACTATTTCTAAAGATATTAAATCCATCGACTAACCCTTTTTAGCTTTCACTTTACAATTATCTAAACACACATCATTTCTGCTAACTTCTTTTAAGGTATCAGCTTTTGCAATAACTTCATCAATATTTCCTACCATATAAAACGCATTTTCTGGTAAATCATCGTATTTACCATCTAAAATTCCTTTAAATCCAGCTATGGTATCTTCTAAAGTTATATATTTTCCTGGACTTCCTGTAAATACTTCAGCAACAAAGAATGGTTGTGATAAAAATTTCTCTATTTTTCTAGCTCTTTCTACTATAAGTTTATCTTCTTCACTCAACTCATCCATACCTAAAATGGCAATAATATCTTGTAAATCTTTATATTTTTGAAGTACTGATTGAACACCTCGTGCTACTTTATAATGTTCTTCTCCAATAATTTGAGGATCAAGCATTCTAGAAGTCGAATCCAAAGGATCAACAGCAGGATAAATACCTTTTTCAGCTATAGATCTATTTAATACCGTAGTTGCATCTAAATGTGCAAAAACCGTTGCAGGAGCAGGGTCTGTCAAATCATCTGCTGGCACATAAACTGCTTGAACTGAAGTAATTGATCCTTTCTTAGTTGAGGTAATTCTTTCTTGAAATTTCCCCATTTCGCTAGCTAAAGTTGGTTGGTAGCCAACAGCTGAAGGGATTCTTCCTAAAAGTGCAGACATTTCAGATCCTGATTGAGAAAATCTAAATATGTTATCAATAAACATTAAAACATCAAGACCCATTTCATCTCTAAAATATTCTGCCATAGTAAGACCTGTTAATGCAATGCGATTTCTTGCTCCTGGTGGTTCATTCATTTGTCCATAGCATAAAGCAACCTTGTCTAAAACATTACTTTCTTTCATTTCATTATAAAGATCATTGCCTTCACGAGTTCTCTCACCAACGCCTGCAAAAACAGAATATCCGCTATGTTTAAATGCTACATTATGAATAAGCTCCATAATAATCACCGTTTTTCCAACGCCAGCTCCACCAAAAAGGCCTATTTTTCCACCTTTTGCATAAGGAGCTAATAAATCTACAACTTTAATACCTGTTTCAAAAATTTCACTCTTTGTGCTTTGCTCTTCAAATGGAGGAGGATCTCTGTGGATTGACCAATATTTGTCAAAATTGATATCTTCTCCCTCATCAATTAAATCGCCTGTTACATTAAAAATTCTACCAAGAACTTTTTCTCCTACAGGCACACTAATAGGATTTCCCGTAGCTTGCACCTTTAAACCTCTTACTAAACCATCAGTCATATCCATAGCTATAGTTCTAACTTTACTATCACCTAAATGTGCAGCAACTTCAAGAACTAGTTTGCATTCTTTTCCTTCTAAATCATAATTTACTATAATTGCTTCATTAATTTGAGGCAAATAATCCTCAAACTCTATATCAACAACTGGTCCTAAAACTTGAGAAATAAAACCTTGCATCATCACTCCTAAATTTATTTCATTGACTCAACACCGCTAATAATTTCTATCAACTCGGTTGTAATGGATTCTTGTCTAGCTTTGTTATAAGCTAAATTTAATTCTTTTACTCTAGCTTTTGCATTATTAGTTGCATTATCCATAGCTTGCATTCTTGCACTATGTTCAGCAGCTAAAGAATCTACTAAAGCAAAATACATATTATATTCAAAGTATGTATTTAATAAATCATTTAATATTTCCTCACCCTCTGGTTCTAAACTAAGTAAAGAATTTGATTTTTGCTCTTCTTTACTTGCAACAGCAGCAACGGGTAATAATTCATTAATACGAAGCTCTTGAGAAATCATATTTTTATATCCATTATGGATAATTACTATCTTATCACTTAATCCTTGAATAAAATCCTCTATGGCTACTTTGATAATCTCACACGCCTTTTCGTAATTAGGACTAGAGCTTGTATCTAAATATTTTTCTAAAATTTCAATATTTTGAAAATTAAAATACTCTATACCTGTTTTACCTATAGCTCTTAGGCGGACCTTTATTTTTTTTGCTTTATATTCATCAAGCATTTCATTAACTGCTTTAATTGTTTTGATATTAAAGCCACCGCATAAACCCTTATCTGCAGTTATAAAAATGATATCTACTTTTTCCACTTTTTCTTTTTTTCTAAAAAATGGAAGTTTATCATCAAATCCTTGATATTGATTAATTTTAAATGCAATTTCTGACAACATCTCATCAATTTTTTGTGCAAAAATTCTTGATTGTTTAGCTGCTTCTTCTGCTTTTCTAAGTTTAGCAGTAGAAACGAGCTTCATTGCATTAGTCGTCTTTTGCGTATTATGAACGCTTTTAATCTTTCTTTTTATTTCTTTTAAATTAGACATCAAAAAACCTCATATATGGTTTGCTTTAAACTCGCTTAATGCTTTAGCTAATTTTTCTTCTAAATCTTTATCTAAAGATTTTTTAGTTCTAATTTGCTCAAAGATTTCTGGATATTTAGCTTCGATAAAAGGATATAAAGCAGTTTCAAATTCATTGATTTTAGAAACAGCAATATCATCTAAATAACCTTTAGTGCCAGCATATATAATTACAACTTGATTCTCTGCTGATAGTGGAGAATATGGTGGTTGTTTTAAAATTTCTACCATTCTTTGACCCCGCTCTAGTTGCTTTCTACTTGCTTCATCTAAATCACTTGCAAATTGTGCAAAAGCTTGCAATTCTCTATATTGAGCTAAATCAAGTCTTAAAGTTCCTGAAACTTGCTTAGTAGCTTTAATTTGTGCTGCTCCACCAACCCTAGATACTGATAAGCCTACATTGATAGCTGGACGAATGCCTGAGTTAAACAAATCTGTTTCTAAGAAAATTTGACCATCAGTAATTGAAATAACATTAGTTGGAATATAAGCTGAAACATCTCCTGCTTGAGTTTCAATAATAGGCAATGCTGTTAAACTTCCTGCTCCTAATTCATCACTTAATTTACTTGCACGCTCTAATAATCTTGAATGCAAATAAAATACATCTCCAGGATAAGCTTCTCTACCTGGAGGACGACGTAATATTAATGACATTTCACGATAAGCAATAGCATGTTTGCTTAAATCATCATAAACAATCAAAGCGTGTCTTGAATTGTCTCTAAAATATTCTCCTATTGTTACACCAGTATATGGAGCAAGATATTGAAGTGCGGCAGGGTCTGAAGCACCAGCATTAACAACAATGCTATATTCCATAGCACCATATTCTTCAAGTTTTTTAACCACTTGAGCTACCGTGCTTTGCTTTTGACCTATTGCAACATAAATACAAATAACATCTTTACCTTTTTGACTGATAATAGTATCAATTGCAACTGTGGTTTTACCTGTTTGTCTATCGCCTATAATAAGCTCTCTTTGGCCACGACCTATTGGAACTAAAGCATCAATGGCTTTTATACCCGTGTGTAAAGGTTCATGAACACTTTTTCTAGCCATAATACCCTTAGCTTTTTCTTCAACGAAGCGAAATTCACTAGTTTCAATCACACCTTTAGCATCAATTGGCTCACCTAAAGCATTAACAACCCTACCAATTAAAGCATCACCAACTGGAACTTTTAGAAGTTTTTTAAGTCTTTTTACAGAGCTACCTTCTTTAAGTCCTGAAGTTTTACCTAAAATAACAATACCAACGCTTGATTCTTCTAAATTAAGAACCATACCTTTTTCACCATTTTCAAATTCAACCATTTCTCCAGCCATAGCATTCTTAAGGCCATAAACCTTAGCAACACCATCAGCTACTGAAATAATTTTGCCTGTTTCTTCTATTTCAAGATTAAAATCAAAATTTTCAATTCTTTCTTTAATGATAGAACTAATTTCATCTGCTTTAAATTTCACTCAATCTCCTTAAATTGCTTTTAATATATATTCATTCATTTTAGTTTTTAGATTTTGCATAGAAAATGATATTTCATATCCTAAAGTATCTAAACTAATTTTTACGCCATCGTTATCATTTATCTTACTATTTAATCTAATTTTTGCATTAAATTTTTGACTTAATTTATTTTCTAAGTTTTTAACTTCATCTTCATTTAATATTTCTCTAGAATAAATTTCTCCTGAAAAAATATTTTCTTTTAATGCTTTTTGCTCACTCAATTCTTTGGTAATTTGAGGTATTAACTTTTCTCTAGAATTATTTACAATCAGTGTTAAAAAATTTTTAAAAGCTTGAGTTGGGTTATCTAACAAAGAAAATAAAAAATCTAGCTTTTTATCTCGTTTTATATCATAAGAATCTAAAATATCTAAAAATTTAGATGAGTTAAAAGCTGAAGAAAGTATTAATAGCTTTGAGTAAAAATCTTCAAAATCATTCCTATTTAAAATAGCCTTAGCATAAATTCTTGCTACAACATTATCCATTATGATACCTTTTTCATCATTATATTAACAATTTCTTTTTGTTTTAAACATAAATCATTATCTTTAAAAATTTCTTCTAAAATTAAGCCAATAACCTCTTTTTCCATTTTTCTTATTTCATAATCTTTATGTTCTTGAAATAATTTTTCTAAAACATCTATTTCGGCTTTTGTTTCATTTTCAATTTTACTAGCAAGTATTTCAGCTTCTTTCTTAGCAAGCGTAATTGTATTGATTGATTCTTGTTTGGCAAGATCTAATTTTTTCATCATCTCTAATTTTAAATTTTTGCTAGCAATTAATTTTTCTTGAATTTCATTCATTTTAGATGAAATCTTATCGATTCTATCATTGTAGAATTTTTTCAAAGGAGTAGCAATAAAATAATATAAAATTGCCACAAATAAAATAAAATTTATTATTCTTGGCAAAATATCATAATCCTCATCTACACCTCCTGCTGCAAAAGCATAAAAAGGTGCAATAGCGAATAATAAAATACTTTTTATCATACTTTTTTAGCTCCTTAAATTTTACTCAAGCTATTTTGAAAGCTCTGTTTAAACTCTGGTATTTTTAAATATAATTCCTCTTTTAGTTCTTTTTCTTTTTCTTTCAAACTTTTTAAAAAAACATTCATTTGATCTTCAAGTTCCTTTTTTTTATTAGCTAATTCTTTTTCTTGCCTTATCTTTGCTTCTTCTATAGCTTTTGCTTTGATTTGATTAATCTCATCTTTAGTTTTTATGTGAATTCTTTCTAATTCAAATTCTACATTTGAAATATCATCAGAATTTTTTTTCATTTTGTTTTCATCATTTTTTATAGTTAAATCTCTAGAATCCATAAAATTCATCAAAGGTTTATAAAGCATAGAATTTAAAATTGCTATCATAAGTAAAAATATCACTCCTGTGGCGATCATAGTAGAAAAATGAACATCATCAAACATTAATACTCCTAAAAATCTCTAAAATAAGCTAAAGATTATAGCAAATAAATCCTAAAAACATATTTAATCTAAAATATGTAACATTTCTTCAATTTGGCTTTCATCTTTAAAATTAATTATTATTTTGGAATTTTTAATACTAGATTTAAAACCAAGTAATTTAAGTTTAACTTGCAAATTTTTCATTGCTACAGGTAATTGTTTATCACAAACATCTAATTTCGTATCAACATTTACACTTTTAAAATTTTTAATCAACTTTTCAGTATCTCTTACGTTTAATTTTTGTCCAATAATTGTATCTACAATAGTTTTTTCATCTTCTTTGTCAAGTCCAACTAAAACTTTTGCATGACCTTGAGATAGCTTACCTTCTATAATTAAATTTTGTGTTTGTTCATTTAAATTTAGTAATCTCAAAGTATTTGTAATTTGCGATCTTGATTTGTGTATAATGTCTGAAAGTTTTTCTTGAGTGATATGATAAATATCTAATAATTCTTTATAAGAATAAGCTAATTCAATAGGATTTAAATTTTCTCTTTGAATATTTTCAATTAAAGCTAATTCTCTTAATTTTACTTCATCTACATCAAGAATAATAGCTTTAATTTTATCATAAGCTAAAATCTTATATGCTCTAAATCTTCTTTCACCGGCTATTAAAATATAAGAATCCTCATCTTTTTTTAAAACTACAATAGGTTGTAACAGACCATATTCTTTAATAGAATTTGCAAGTTCATCTAAAGCTTGTTGATCAAATTTTTTCCTTGGTTGATAAGGATTAGGAATGATTGTATTAATATCCAACATTTCAATTTTATTATTAAAACCGAGTTCTTTTTCGTAGGCTTCACTAATATCTTCTAAAATAGTATTTAAACCTCTTCCTAAAGCTCTTTTTTTTGCCATAAATTATCCTATTAAAATTGATTGAGCTAAGCTTTGATATGCTAAAGAACCAGGAGATTTTATATCATAAAGTATAATAGGTTTGCCATAACTTGGGCTTTCTGCCAACTTAACATTTCTTGGAATAATGATAAAATCATCTTCACTTTCACTTGTTTTAAATAATTTTTGTTTAAAATTTTGCTTTAAATCTTCCATAGTATCTTTAGAAAGATTATTTTGTGAGCTATACATTGTAGGTAAAAAACCCTTGATTTTAAGCTTTGGATTTATACTTTTTTTTACGAATTTAATGGTATTTAATACCATCGCAACTCCTTCAAGTGCGTAAAATTCGCATTGTATAGGGATAATAACACTATCGCTAGCTGCAAAAGCATTGACCGTAATGCTACCAAGTGCTGGTGGAGAGTCTATAATAATGAAATCATAATCATCTGCAACTTCTTTTAATTTTTCACGCAATATAGTTCTATATTCTTTATTATCCTCGACCATTTCTTGCTCAATACCTACTAGCGAAATATTTGAAGGTGCTAAATATAATTGTGATAATTCTGTCTTCAAAATAATTTCAGAAAGTTTTTTTCTACCTATGAAAACATGATAAATATTGTATTCATAATTACTCCTATTAAAACCAAGTCCAGTAGTAGCATTAGCTTGTGGATCAATATCTATTAAAAGTATTTTTTTTTCAGCCACAGCTAAAGACGCTGCTAAATTTATAGCTGTTGTGGTTTTGCCAACACCACCTTTTTGATTTGCTATAGTTATTATTTCACTCATCTTAAACTATATATCCTTTTATTACCTAATAATATAGAACCATCTTTATACAGCAAAGCCTCATTTAATGATAAAATATCGCCATTATTGTGTATAAAAAATTTTCTTGACTTTTCAAATTCTAACATATACTTGCTAAAAATATTCTTCCATAAAATTTTCTTTTTTACATATGTAAAATATTCTTCTAAAAGTTCTTTGATATCTATGTCTATATCTAAAATTTCAGCATTAAAAGGTGCAAATTTTAAATTTATTCCTATGCCTACAATTAAAAAATCATTAATTTTAGAACTCATCAATCCGCCAATTTTTTCCTCATTAATATAAAAATCATTAGGCCATTTAATCCAGACTTTAGAACCTTTTTTCACTAAAATTTCTTTCATTAAAAATGCAAAATAAATACTTGCTGAAGCTAATGGCAAATCACTTGGCAAATCTTTAATTTTAATGCAAAATGATACGTGCAAATTTCCTCTTTTGCTCTGCCATAAATTTTCTCTACTTCCTATGCCAGCAGTCTGAAAAAAAGCACAAACTGCACTATTGCAATTTATTTCATTAAAACGAATTTTATCACACAAATATATTTGAGTAGAATCAAGCTCATCAAAATAGGTAATCTCCAAGTTTCAACCTTTTTCCATTTAAATACGTCTTAGCATCTAAGACTTTTTTACCACTTTCTTGTAAAAATTTAATTTTTAAAATACCTTTTTCACAACTTAACAAAAAACCTTCATTTGTTATATCTAAAATTCTTTTGCTAGTTTGAATTTTATCTACATCGATAAGTTCAATATCAATAAATTTTAAACCATTTTCTAAAAAAATTCCTGGCCAAGAATAAAAGGCTAAAAATTTTTGATAAATTGATTTTGCATTATCTAGTCTTATAAGTCCATCTTCTTTTTTAATCTTTCTACAAAAACTTACTTGATTTTCATCTTGAATTTTTGGAGTAATCTTATGAAAATGATTTAAAGTATTTACGCAAAGTTTAGCAGCCATATCCGAAAACAAATCAAACACTTCATTAGAATTTTTATTTTCTATATCGCATATTACGCTTTCTAAAATGGCACCACTATCAAGTCCTTCTTCCATAAGCATAGTGCAAACTCCACTTATTTTGTCGCCGTTTAAAATAGCACTTTGTATAGGACTTGCTCCACGATATTTTGGCAATAAAGAAGCGTGTAAATTTATACAAGGAGCTATATCTAAAATAGCTTTTGGTAAAATTTTTCCATAAGCAGCAACTATTATAAAATCTGGCTTAAAAGCGTTTAATTGGCTAATTAAATTTTCATCTTTTAAAGTATTTGGAGTAAATATTTTTATATTTAGATTGTTTTCTATAATGAATTGCTTAACATTACTTGGAGTTAAAATTTGTTTTCTACCAACTGGTTTATCAGCTTGAGTTAATACAGCTTGTATATTAAAACCCGCATTGATTAATTCTTTTAAAATACAAGTTGCATAATGTGGAGTTCCCATAAAAATAATATTTTTCATAATTTTCCTATATCTATAACGAAATAATATTATAATAGATATAGGTAAATTTTACATTTTAGTTAAAATTAAAAGTCCAATCCCCGTGGTCGGTTCCAACTTTCACTTCTAAAATTTTTTTGCAATTAGTAAGTGGAATATAATCCCAAGTTTCTCCATAAGATAAAGTCTTATTAATTTTTACATTATCTTTATCCAACATTCCTCCAACTTTACACTTTCCTCTATTTGGAGTAATACTAGTAATATTTACATTATCAACTAAAGAAGTAATATTTAAATACTTAATATTTCTATGTAAAATAGGATTGTATTGCTCACTTATAGATACTTCAATTGGAACTTTATCTTCTCCACCACACGCAGCAAAAAATATAGCTACAATAAAAACAAATATTTTTTTCATTAATCTCCTTTTTAATCTATTATAATAGAGTGAAATAAAATTATAAATCAAATATACTTAAAAAATCTATAATAATAGAGTGGATATATTTTGATTTACGAATTTAATAAAAATGAAATTAATTTATTTCATAAACAAATTGCACAAAATGTAGCTAAAATTAGAAAAGAAAAAGGTTATTCCCAATTGGAACTTAGTTTGGCTATAGGATATAAATCTGTTTCATTAGTAAGTGGAGCAGAAGCTGGATACAAAAATATCCATTATAATATCGAACACTTATATAAAATTGCAAAAATCTTGGAAGTAGATCTTAAAGAATTTTTCTAAATTTTTTAATTTAAATCATTATACACTCTGTCTTTATTTAAATATTTCTATTTTTTTTAACTTCTTCTAAAAGCATAAATTTAAGTTCTTTTAAACCTGTCTTTTCTAAACTTGAAACCTTAACAAAAAAACTTTGCGGATTATTTTGCTCTTTTAAGTATATAGAAAGTTCATCAAAATCAAGGTTTATTTTTTGTGCAAATTCTTCACCTAAATTTACACTATCACTCTTTGAAAGTATGATTGCAAATTTTCTATTAAAAAGTTTATTAGAAAATTTTTCAAGCTCTTTTCTTAAAATTATAAATTGATCTTTTAAGCTTATATCTCTTAAAGGATCTAAAACAAAAAGTAAAAATGAAGTGCGTTCAATATGCCTTAAAAATTCAAGTCCTAAACCTTTACCAAGGCTTGCACCTTCAATAATACCTGGAATATCAGCCATTACAAAGGAATTATAATCATCAACTTCCACCATACCAAGTTTTGGAGTTAATGTTGTAAATTCATAATTAGCAATCTCTGGACGAGCATTTGATACAACACTTATAAGCGTTGATTTGCCAACATTTGGAAAGCCAACAAGCCCGACATCAGCTATAAGTTTAAGTTCTAAACGCACATTAAGAGTTTTGCCTGTTATACCTGCTTGGGCATAATCTGGACGCTGATTGGTGGAATTTTTAAAATGTGTATTGCCAAGTCCTCCTTTTCCACCTTTTAAAAATAATTCTTTTTGTCCTTCAACTAGCATATCAAGCAAAACTTCTCCACTATTAGCGTCAATGACTTGAGTTCCTTGTGGGACAATTAATTCTAAATCTTCTCCACGCTTGCCGTTTTTATTACGTCCAAGTCCTGGATAACCATTTTGAGCTTTTAACTCTTTCTTTCCTTTAAAATGTGCTAAAGTATGAGTATTATTATCGCAAATAAAATAAACACTGCCACCATTTCCGCCATCACCACCATCAGGGCCACCCAATGGCACGTGCTTTTCTCTACGAAAACTTACAGCCCCTTTACCACCATTTCCAGAACTTAGAGTTAATTTAACATTATCTATAAACATACGATCACCAAATGAAAAATTCTAAAAGATATTACAACTTTTAATACTTTAAAGTTTAAGCGAAGAAAAGGCTACAATGTAGCCTTAATTATGCAGGATAAACAGAAACTTTCTTTCTATTTTTATCTTTTCTTTCAAATTTTACAAAACCATCGATTAAAGCAAAAATAGTATGGTCTTTTCCTATACCTACATTATTGCCTGCGTGAGTTGCTGTTCCTCTTTGGCGAATAATAATATTGCCAGCACGAACAAATTCTCCACCAAATTTTTTAACACCTAGACGACGTCCTATGGAATCACGATTATTTTGAGTTGAACCTTGACCTTTCTTGTGTGCCATTCTTTACTCCTTAAGCTTTAATATCTACTACTCTAACGCGAGTAAATTGTCTTCTAAAACCGCGTTTTAATTTCGAGTCTTTTCTACGTCTTTTTTTATAAATTACAACTTTTTTATCTTTTCCATGAGTAATCACTTCTAAAATAACTTTTGCACCCGCAACAAAAGGCACACCTACCTTTAATTCTTTATCGCATATAGCAAGAACTTCACTTACTTCTACGCTTGATTTTATTTCAGCTTCAAAACGATCTAACTTGAGTTCATCACCTTGACTTACTCTGTATTGTTTTCCGCTGTGTTTTATAATAGCATACATACAGCTATCCTTTCTAAATATATTTTGGTAGCACCATAAAGCATTATGTATAAACATAAATTTTAAAAGCTTTAGTGGTTAAAACTTGTGATTATACTTATTTTTTTTTAAATTTTGGTTAATTACCAGCCTAAATTTATCGTTCCATTTTGATTTACACTATGTTGCTTTTGCATTCCTACATCACTATCATCTAAAGGTCTGCAAATATCACCTTTTTTAACACTTCCTTCAATAATTTTTGCATAAGAAAGTTTAGGAGTTGGGCGAATCACTTGAACTTTTCCGCTTTTGGTTTCTATTCTTGCTGTATTTTCTTTTGTATAAGAATCTTTTACAATTTCACCTAAAGAATAACACTCATAAATATCATCATTATTTAGAGTTTGTGAAAATACAACTTCATTGTTTTGAACACTTGCAATTTTTAATGGATAAATAGCATTTAAAATATCATCTGAAATTTTCTTTGCTATTTTTTTACTTAATTTTTCATTAGCTACTAAAGAATTATTCTTAATAGAAGCTGACATGGTTAAAGTATTTGAAAATTTAATCTCTCTTGTAGCAAATAGCAATACCCTATAATCAATTACAATTTCAATTTTATTTTTATTGTTATTAGCTACAGCGTCTATACCACTAACATTAAATAATAATATATAATCAGTTGCTAAAACATTTTTTAGCTTGTAAATTTCATCAGAATTAGTATCGCTTGATTTGATAAGGGATTTTTCCATTTCATAATACCCTTTAGAATCTCTATCTAAGACATTAAATTTTCTACTTTGAAGCAAATTAGTGATAATTTTTTGTTGCAAAACATTTCCAAGTTCTTGGTATTTAGAAGAGGTATTAAACACCGTAATACTTCTTCTACTATCTGGTTTATGACCTGGGATATCATAGTATTTCTTAGTTGAAGTTTTATATACAATTACTTCTGCAACATAATTTCCATTTTCATCTTTAGTAACATTATTTACATCATAACTATCAACCTTGCCTTTAGTTGCTTTTACAATTTTTTCTTTATACATATCAACAATATTTGTATTTTGACTATCAGAATAAGAAGCAACAAAAGTTTGTTTTAAGGAGCTTATATTAACGCCATTTATTTTACCAATTGCTTCTATTAATGCGTTATTAATAGCTTCTTCTCTAGTAAGACCACTACCTTCTCCTGTGCTTGACTTTGTAGAAACAGAAGTTACAACTTTAGCTTCAAGATTTAAAAATATAAATAATATAAAAATAATCGCTTTTAGAGTATTCATTCTTATCCTTAAAAATCGTCTAAAGTATTCACAATTCTAGATTTTCTATCTTCGACACTAGAAGGTTTTTTGATAACTTCTGTATTAGTATCTTGTTTTGATTTTATAGGAGATACAGCATTGGTTGTATTTACATAATTTGCATAAGAATATACACGTACAGCACCAACATAATTATTACCATTTTTATCAGTATAAGACCATCTTTTTATGGTTCTTATACCTCTTAAATTACCTTTAGTGGAAGTTGTTACCTTTTTAATAGTTTTATCTATTATATCCTTTATAACATCTTCTGTAATTTGCTCAGAACCATCACTAGTTTTAATAGTTTGTTTTATAGTTTTTTTTATAGAATCTCCCGTTTGTCTTTCATCTCTTAAGCTAACTTGAGTATTAACAAATTCTCTAATAGCTACATCTGCTTCAGATATAGCACTTTCTTGGGCATTTAATTTAATACGATTTACAATATTACTATCATTAGATGTTTTATTATAGCCCCAATTTCCATAGCTGATAATCAAAGGTTCTCCGTTTTCATCATACACCATACGAATTCCATATTCATTGATATAACCTTGAGTATCTTTTGGTAAAAATTCTTTAATAGGACTCCCTTTTCCTTTTATACTAGGAGTACGATTTTTTTGTATATCATCTGCAAACATTCGAGTTTTATCAGAAACTACTGCAATAACACCGACTTGATAATCTTCTCCATCACTTGTTTTTGTTACAAAAGTTTGCACAGGAACAAGACCGCTCATAGAGCCAAAAGCACTTATTATAGTTTTACTTATAAATTCATCTCTAAAAATTTCTTTTTTTCTCTCTTCTGTTAGTCCTTGAACATTCACACCTAACTCTTGCAAAGCTTTATCTAATTTTGCACCAGCTAATTGTGTTACTTTATCCATAATTTGAGACAAAGCGCCTCCTTTTGGAAGCTCTTCAAATTCTTTATTATTAGATGAGCTATCATCATAGAAATTAGATATTTTTTGATTTGCTATTCTTCCAAATGCATCTTTAATAAAATTTGATTGAATAGATTGCATAGCTCTTCTGTAGGCTAAATTTACTGCTTTAGCAAAATTCTTCGGATCATCTATAACTACAGAATTGCCTGTATAGAATGTTCTACCATTTTTAGTTTCTCCATAAGTTATACCTTGATTGCTTTCATACTCATCAAAATAATCTTGAGCTGTCTTATTTTTATTTTCTTTGTTTTCTATTGGAATATTCATTTCATTTTGAATTTTTACATCTTCTTGAGTAATCTCTATTTGTGGAGTAGCTTGAGCATAAAGAAAGCTTGCTACTAACAATGAACCAATAATAAATCTTTTTTTCATTTTCTACCCTTGTCAAATAATTTCTTAAGTTTAAAAATTTGTATAGAACAAATTATTACCAACTAACACTTTTGCTAGAACCAAGCTTATTAATCCTATTAGTTTTTTGCCATACGACTAAGCCGCTAACCTTTTCAGCTAATTTCATAACAAAAAAGTATTCCACTTGAGTTTTTCCATTACTTAATTTTATATTTTTTTGATCTAATCTACCTTGCAAAGTTAAAGACGCACTAATTTGCGTATGATCTTTTGAAATCGTAGCTTTATCATATCTATCATCATCTTTGTCATTCATAACATCATCTATATTATTTTGAGTAGCACTATCATTGCCTTGAGTAGCTGAAGCTGCAAATTTACCTGAATTTATGAGCTCTTCTACCATTAAATCAGTTAAATTTCTAGTATCTATTCGCAAAGCAGTATTATTTACCACATCATAAACTGCAACGATAGCCTTGCCTGAATTTCCTATTTTATTTACAACATAAGCTGAATTAAACAAGCTATTTAACATTTCTTTTGCAGTATTATCAAAATCTTCTCCAGTTAAGCCCATACTCAAAGAATCACCCTGTTTTAGCTTAGCCGCAGTCCCATCTACATAAGTTGGTTGTTGCATACAAGCACTAAATAAAATACCAATAGCCACAATACTTGTTAAGATTTTAATTTTTTTCATATTTTTTCCTTTTTATTTGATATATATTTTGTATTTTTTTACTCTTTTATCAGTAGCAATACTTTGCACAATATATTCTTGCTTGGCTAACAATCTAATAGTTTTATAGTTTCTATCTATGGTATTTTTTACTATAAAACCATCTTTATCAAACCATTCTATTTTATAAGAAAGTTTTTTATCAATTAAACTATAAAAGCTTATTTGGACTTCTAACAAACCTGCGTCGTTGATTCTTTCTTTGATACTTTTAACATTAGTATGTTTAAATTCACTAATATCTTGTGAAAATAAAAACATACAACTTAAAAGTAAAAAAAATATTTTTTTCATTTTTCTATTACGTTAATACTAGGTGTAATATTTGGTGCAAAAGAACGAATTATAACTAAAACATTCTTTTTTGGATCCACTTTTTGGTTAAATAACACCTCATTATTAGGTGCTTGAATAATAACACTACCATTATTTTTAACCATAGCAACTCCAATACTTTGTGGCAAACCTCTCCAAGATCTAACATCAGCTTTAGTTACCATTGCTGTTGTAATACCGCTAGCTAAACTTAAAATTCCTCCTGTTGAGTCATTATTAGCTACTGCTGCATTTACAATAACTTTTAAAATAGTAGAGCTAATAGCCTTTGCAACTATTGCTGGTTGCTCAAATTTAAATTCGCTTGCAACTACATCATCTAAATTTATCAATTTTGTAGTATTAATATCATTTACGCTAAGATGGTCAAAAGATTGACTTCTTTTTTTCAAGGTTGGCAAT
This sequence comes from Campylobacter sp., assembly GCF_020024835.1. Lineage (GTDB taxonomy): Bacteria > Campylobacterota > Campylobacteria > Campylobacterales > Campylobacteraceae > Campylobacter_D. The sequence continues at coordinate 39,873 of NZ_JAHHTD010000003.1, forward strand.
GCAATCGATACAGAGCTTATTTTATCATTTAAAAGCAATGGTAAAGTTAGCTTAAATTCATCTTTTATCACACCAAAGCCATTTTCATATACCACAAAAACATATTTTTCATTTTTTTTAGCAGAATTAATTACTTTCCATTCTTTATTAATCTCATTATTTTTAGAGTTTAAAATTCTAATTTCTTTAAACAAATCCTTAGCTATAGTATAATCTTGACTCATAAAATAAAATATTGAAGCTAAATAAGTTGCATAAGGATTAGTAAATTTTTCACTTGTTGAAAATTCTTTAAATAAATTGGCATATTGAGCATTTATTTCTTTAGCTGTATCGTTGAAATTTTTTGTAAAATTTGGATCTTCTTTTTTAGCTTTTTCTAAATCTGTTTTATTTTTAGCAATTTGAGTTTTAAAATAATCTTTTGCTCTATCTTGACGCAATAACGCCCTTTTAAATTCAACTCTAGCATTGTTATAATCGCCCTCGCTCATAAAATTAAGACCCTTATACACATTTACCATAATTCTTTCATATAAAGAACCATCATAATCTAACATACTATCGTTGATTAAAGTAGTGGCTGCGGTTTTTGTTATTTTTTCAGCTCCATTTTTTAAATCGACATCAACTTGATATGAATTTTCTACTTTATCAAAAAAATTATTACTAAGATTAAAATCACCGCAATTTCTCGCAATTAATCCAGCGTTTAATCCTACATAAATTGCATCATCTTTTTTATCTACTTTACTCATTTCTTGGGTAAAAAAATCATCTGAACATACTTTTTGTGTTAATTTTTGTTCTAAATTATTATTTATTTTTGCATGATCAGCACACGCGTTAAATAAAATAGCTGTTGTAGCTATGCCAAATAAAATTTTGACTTTCATAGTCTAATCCTTTTAAAATTAATTTATAAAACCCGCATTATATAATAAACAAAAAAAAAAAAATCAATACCCGCTAAAGGCCTACTAAAGATATTTTGTATCTTTAGTAGGAATGTTTAATCAAAGTTCTGGTTTTGGAGTGTTTTTACTTGCTTTTGGAAGTTGTGGATAAGTAATAGTTGGTTTTTTACCAGTTAAAGCATTTAAAAATGTTTCAATAGAAGCTGCTTCTTTATCAGAAATTTCTATACCAAGTTGAACACTACCCATTTCTTTGATAGCATCTTGTAATGACCATATAGCACCATTATGGAAATAAGGAGCTGTTTCAGCTATATTTCTTAAGGTAGGAGTTTTAACTAAGCCGTTAGCATCACCTTTAAAATCTCCAATATTTGCAAATTTATATTGTGCTGCCACTTGAAAAGCTTGCATACTTCCACCTAAATTTACACCTGTATGGCAAGTAACACATCCTTTATCAATGAAAGTTTTTAACCCTTCTTGCTCTTTTTTATTTAAAGCTCTTGTATCACCTTCTAAAAATTTATCAAATTTAGATGGAGTTAAAAGCGTTCTTTCAAAAGTCGCTATAGCATCAGCAATATTATCAAAAGTTACTCCGTCATTGCCATAAATTTTCTTAAATTCTTTTACATATTCTGGCATAGAAGCAATCTTTTCAACAGCTAATTTTGCTGGAGTTGCCATTTCAGGTTCTGCTTCGATAGGACCTTTTGCTTGATCTGCTAAAGTGCCTGCTCTACCATCCCAAAACTGAGTCGAATTTAAAACAGAATTGTAAGTAGTTGGAGAATTTAAATGATGAGGATTTTCCGTCCATCTGTGGCCAATAGCAGCTTCAACACCATCAGTGCCACCCATACCTAGATTATGACAGGTATTGCACGAAATCAAACCACTTTTTGAAAGTCTTGGTTCAAAATATAATTTTTTTCCAAGATTAACTTTTTCTTTAGAAAATTTACTTGCTTTAATACCCATTTGATCTAATAGTTTTTCAACTCCGGCTTGATCTTTTGGTAAAGGCATTAAACCAGCGGCTTTAGCTTCTTCTAGCAATGCTTTATCAGCAAATGCTGAAGTTGCAACTAATAATGAAGATGCAATAAGTAATGAAATTTTTTTCATCATTTTACTCCTAAAAATAAGATAAAATAAAGCCTATTAAATAAACTTTATAAAAATATATCCATAATTTTCTTTAAATAATATAAAAAATTATAATTAAAAGATAAAAATTATTATAAAAATACAATATTTATTAAATCTTATTTTCAGCGTTATTTTATTATCATTTGCAATCAGTATAAATATAGGAAAAATAATGGAAAATTTGATTATTTATCTTTTAGCATACCTTATAGGAGGCATTCCCTTTGGATTGATACTTGCTAAAATTTTTGCTAAAACTAATATCAAAAATTTAGGTAGCAAAAGTATTGGTGCAACAAATGTTTTAAGAGTTTTAAAAGAAAATAACCCTCAATTAGCTAAAAAACTTGCTATAGCTACAATAGCACTAGATGCCTTAAAAGGAATACTCCCGATTTTAATAGCTAAATTCTTAGGTTATGATGATAATATTTTATGGACTATGGCTGTTTTAGCAGTATTTGGGCACTGCTTTTCTCCATATTTAAAATTTGAAGGTGGCAAAGGAATCGCAACTGGAGCTGGAGTTTTAGTTTTATTTTTACCTTTAGAAATATTTAGTGCTTTTATAGCTTGGTTTCTTGTAGGAAAAATTTTTAAAATTTCTAGTTTAGCTTCACTTGTAGCTTTAATAATCTTAATAATTTCATCTTTTGTATTTCATTATGATATGCCAGTTATCAACACACACGCACCAATATTCATCATAGCTTTTATAGTAGTTTATAAGCATATTCCAAATATTATAAGATTAATAGGAAAAAAAGAATGCAAAGTCATATAAAAATCAGCTTAGAGCTTAAGTGTATCATAGGGCTTTTAGATTTTGAAAGAATTCAAGAACAAAATATTTTAATAGACTTAGAGCTTAAAAGTAAAAAATTTCTTGACTATGCAAAACTTTGCAAACGCTTAGAAAAAATTTATAAAAAGAAAAAATTTAAAACTATAGAAAAATCTTTAAAATACACGTGCAAAAATATCAAAAAACATCATAAAAAAGTCAAATTTATATCCATTACCTGCTATAAACCAGATATTATAACCAATGCTAAAGTTGGTGCTAGCTTGACTAAAAAATATTAAATTAAAACATTTTTAAAGAATTTTGAATATTTGCTTAATTTGTGATATACTTGCTTCCTAAAATTATCCTTAAAGGAATATAATGCGTATTTTAGTCGTAGAAGATGAAGCAACTCTAAATAAGACAATCTCAAATACCTTAAATGAATTTGGTTATCAAACAGACTCTTCAGAAAATTTTAAAGATGCTGAGTATTTTATAGGTATTAGACATTATGATTTAGTGCTAACAAATTGGTTGGTTGAAAATAGTGATGCAAGTGATTTGATTAATATAATTAAACAAAAATCACCAAGAACAGCTATTATCGCACTCTGCTCTAAAGTCGATAAAGATAGCGAAATCAAAGCTTTAAAAACTGGTGCTGATGATTTTATCAAAAAACCTTTAGATTATGATATTTTAATGGCAAGAATAGAAGCAAGACTTAGATTTGGTGGCACTAATGTTATAAAAATAGACGATTTGCTTATAGATCCAGATGAAGAAAAGATTACTTATCAAGGAAGAGATATAGAACTCAAAGGAAAGCCTTTTGAAGTTTTAACTCATCTTGCAAGACATTCTGATCAAATAGTATCTAAAGAACAGCTTTTAGATGCGATTTGGGAAGAGCCTGAGCTTGTTACTCCAAATGTCATAGAAGTAGCAATCAATCAAATAAGACAAAAAATGGATAAACCACTAAATATTTCCACTATAGAAACCGTGCGTCGCAGGGGATATCGCTTTTGTTTTCCTAAAAAAACAAACTAAAATTAAAATGAAATTTCATCTTAAGCCTTGAAATTTCATTTTCTTTCTTTTAAATTACATATAAGTTTTTATATAGTATAAGTTTTTTCATTATTTATAAAAAGGAAAAGAATGTCGCTTTTAATTACTAGAGAATGTATATCGTGTGATGCTTGTAGAGAGGAATGTCCTGATGAAGCAATATATGATAATGATCCAATTTATGTCATAGATCCTGATTTATGCACAGAATGTGTAAATGAATTTTCAGAGCCAGCTTGTATAGTGGCTTGTCCTGTTGATTGTATTATTCCAGATCCTGATAATGTTGAAAGCATTGAAGAACTTCGTTTAAAGCACAAAAATAAAGCTTATTGATGGCAAAAAAAACTGCAGTAATTGATCTTGGTTCAAATTCTATACGTATGGTGATTTTTGAAAGAACATCAAGGTATGGTTTTTATATTTGTAGTGAGTATAAAAAAAAGGTTCGCCTTGGAGAAAATGCTTATAACAATAACAAAATTCTCCAAGAAAATGCGATGAATAAAGCTGAACAGGCTTTAGCTTTTTTTAAAGAAAAAGCTTTAAAAGAAAAATGTAATAAAATTATTGCTGTTGGCACTTCAGCTTTAAGAGACGCACCAAATTCTAAAGTTTTTATCAAAAGAATTTTGAATAATATTGGTTTGAATATAAAATGTATTAGCGGTAAGGCAGAATCTTTCTTTGGCGGTCTTGCTGCTTTGAATTTATTATCAAATATACAAGAAGCTACCACTATAGATATAGGCGGTGGATCAACAGAATTATGTTTAATAAAAAATGGAAAAATTGTTGATTGTATTTCTTTAGATATTGGCACGGTGAGGTTTAAAGAGCTATTTTATGATCGTAAGAAATTTAGTGCCTTAGATAAACTTATGCAAGAAATTTTAATGCAAATTCCTAAAAAATTTCAAAATCACAATATCATAGCAATTGGTGGAAGTTTAAGGGCTATATCCACTTCTATTATGAAAAAAAATTCTTATCCGCTAAAAATACTTCACAATTTTTGTTATGAATTTGAAAAAGAAAAAAATCACATAGAAAAAATTTTAAATGCAAAAAATTTAGTTGATTTTAATATCAAAAAAGATCGCTTTGACACTATAAAAGAAGGTTGTATTATATTTCTTGCATTACTTAAAAATTTGAAAGCAAAAACAATCATCACCTCAGCCGTTGGAGTAAGAGAAGGTGTTTTTTTATCTAATATCCTTGCTAAATATAGCAAAATTAAAGAGCAAGTAGATGATTTTTCAAAATTTAATTCTAAATTTCCTCCAAATTTTAATCCGAGCTTAAAGTCTTTACAAGATCGCTTTAATGTGAATTATCCTAACAAAACTACATATTTTGCTAATAAAATTTTTGATACCTTAGAGCCTTTACACAAAATAGATAAATCATACAAAAAAGACTTACTTAATGCAGCAAAGCTATCTTTAATTGGAGAAAAATTGAATTTTTATTTTTCAAATGAGCATAGTGCTTATATGGCATTAAATGGATTGAATTTTGGATATTCTCATCAAGAATTAGCATTGATTTTTACTTTGTTAAAATTAGATGGTAAAAAAATAAATCTTTATGCAATGGAATATTTTAAAATTTTATTGCCAAGTATTCATATACTTTCGTGGCTAAATTTTATGCTTGCATTAGCAAAAAAACTTGCAAAAGACACAAGTGAAAATCTTAATTTTATACTAAAAAATCATACTTTGTATATTTATTCAGAAAATAAAGAGATATATTTTTCTAATGATGAAATTAAAAAAATAGCAAAACCAAAACTCATAGTCTTAGCGTTTAATCAAAAAGCATAGATTATTTTTGTTTTAATAACAAATTTTGTAATCTTTGCTTATTTTCTTCAAAATAAGAATTAAAATCTTTTTCTTTAGTTTCTTTAGTTTCTTTAAAATTTGATTTTAAAGAATTTTCATCTATTGATATTTGATTTGATTCTAAGATTATATTAGAATTTCCAACTATCATAGTATAGCGTTTCATTCCATACTCAAAAACTATAAGTTGATTGTGTCTATCAAGTGATTTTTGAAAAATTAGATTAAAATTTCTATCTAAAGGATATTTTTGTCTTAAATAAATTTTTAAAATCCACAACCCAAGAAGTAAAAGAATCAAAATACTCATCACTAAAATATAAGTTGTAAAATCATACTCATTTTGTTTAGTTTCAATCTGTGTTTTTTTAGTTTGCAAAGGCTCTTGTGTAAAAGTTCCTTCTTTTTGAATGCGTAATCTTAAAACATATTTATCGCCTACATTATCAGCTTTTAGCTCGACTTTTTCCCCTAAATCTAAAACTATTAAAGTCTTTTCTCCTTGAGAAAATATTTTAATCTTTTTTACAAGATTTGAATTTATAACTTTTTCTTCTTCTTTTGCAAGCTTTGCATTTAGCGTTATGATTAGAATATTGCCTTTTTTATTTTGACTTACACCGCTTTCATATGGAGCATTAAAAGAAAAGGTAATATCGACTCTATCGCCTCTTATGTAGGTATTATAGCCGATTATTTTTGCACTAAAAAGTGGTAAAACTAAAATACAAAGCAGTAAAAATCTCATTGCAATTCTTTTTTAAAATACTGCAACACTGACTTAGAATCTAAAATTTCATTTATCCTAATGGCGAGATTTTTTTCATACACCATTACCTCGCCTTTGCCAAAAATTCTTTTGTTTAAATAAAGCTCAACGCTTTCTCCTGCAGGCTTTTCAAGGTCTATGACTGAACCTACTTCAAGTTTTAATAACTCTTTTACGCTCATATTTGTCGTGCCAAGCTCACTAACAAAATCTACACTGATATCTAAAATTTCTTCATAAGATTGTAATAATCCTAGATGATCTTGATGATCTTCCATCATAAATTCTTATATCCTATTCTAAAGCTAGAATCTTTAAAGCTATAAGTAAATTTCTCTTTTAGCTTAATAGAAGAAAGCTTTTCTATGTGCCCTAAGTATTCTGGCACACCAAGTTTAAATTCGTCTTTTCCGTTAGCATCATTGAGTAATTTTTTAGTATAACCTACTACTTGATTAGCGACTTCTTTGACTAAATCTGCCAATCCATCTTCTTTTAACTCTTCATGTAATAAAAATAAAGCAATCTCGTTTAAAGCTTTTTTTTGAAAAAATAAATAAAAACTATATTCTTTATCTTTAAAATGTATAGGAATAGAAGCTCCATAAAGCTCCCCTTTTATGGTATTAACCGGCTCTATTTTAAGCTTTAAAACTTGCACAAAAAAATGATGAATGGAGTATTCTAAAGTCTTATTCATAATAAATCCTTAAAACTTAACTTTTAATGAAACGATTTTACTAAATAAACCCTTTAATCATAATTAATAATTTAACTATAAAATACATATAAAAATTCAATCAAGGTAGCGTAAGTGTTTATAAGAAATTTTGATTTAAATGAGAAAGTTTTTATTATAGCTGAACTTTCTGCTAATCACGCAAATAGTTTAGATACTGCCTTAAAGACTATCAAAGCGGCTAAAAAAGCAGGTGCTGATGCTATAAAATTGCAAACTTACACCCCAGATAGCTTGACTTTAAATTCAAATAAAGATGATTTTTTAATCAAAGATGGATTATGGAAAGGAAGAAAGCTTTATGAACTATACGAGGAGGCAAAGACTCCTTATAATTGGCACAAAGAGCTTTTTGAGTGTGCAAAAAAAGAAGATTTGATATGTTTTTCTAGTCCATTTAGTAAAGCAGATCTTGATTTTTTAAAACAATTTAATCCACCTGCTTATAAAATAGCTTCTTTTGAGGTTAATGATTATGATTTTGTAAGATACGTGGCAAAAGAGCAAAAGCCTACTTTAATATCAACTGGAATTGCTTATGAGGAAGAATTAGATGAAATTATAAAAATTTTTCAAGAAGAAAAAAATTCTAATCTAATTTTATTAAAATGCACTTCTGCTTATCCATCTAAAATACAAGATTTAAATTTAAATGCTATCACAACTTTAAAACAAAAATTTAAAACTACTATAGGCTTAAGCGATCATAGTGAAGGATTTTTAGCCCCTATTTTAGCGGTTGCATTAGGGGCTAGAGTGATAGAAAAGCATTTTATACTTGATAAAAATTTACAAAGTGCTGATGCTAAATTTAGTCTTGATTTTGATGAATTTAAACAAATGTGCTCTATGGTGCGTATAAGTGAGCAAGCTTTAGGAAAAAATGATTTAAATTTTGATGATAAAATCTTAAAAAATCGCCATTTTGCAAGGAGTTTATATGCTAGTAAAAATATAAAAAAAGGAGAAATTTTTACTTTAGATAATGTAAAAAGCATAAGACCTAGTTTGGGTTTGCATCCTAAATTTTTAAATTCTATTTTAGGTAAAAAAGCTACTAAGGATATAGAATTTGCTCAAGCTTTAAAAGAAAATGATTTTGAGGGAAACTAATGCAAGAAAATTTATTTGATAAAAATATTAATGCTTTACAAAATGAAAGATTAAAAGAAAAATTACAAAATTTTAATGAAAGAAAATTTCAAGTTCAAATAGGTAGTGATAGTTTAGATATCAATTTTATAAAAGAAAACTATGGGGGGGGGGTATAGCAAAATTTATGATAATGCTCTTTTGCAATTGCACGAAAAAATCAAATTTTATGATGATAAATATTTTTTATATCCTGTGCTGTATTTTTACGGCTTTGGTAATGGAATTTTATATAAAGTGCTATTGCAAAATAAACATCATCAAAAAATAGTAATTTTTGAAAAAGAATTAGAATTAATTTTTCTTAGTTTTCATTATGTTGATTTTAGCGATGAGTTAAAAAACAATTCTTTGATTATTTTAGATACTAATACCATAAACATTAATGATTTTAAAGTTATTTGTGCTCAATCCCCATTTTTTAATTTTTTACGAGTTTATTTTTTAGATTTACATTCTAATTATTATGAAAAATATCAAGAGGATATTTTAAAAATAAACACGCAAATGCAAGAAAATATAAAGCAAATTATTTATAGAATCGGCAATAGTCCGATGGATTCTTTAATTGGGGTGCAAAATTTCATACAAAATATCCCAAATATTGTCTCTAGTATCACTTTTAAAGAATTGCTTAAAAAAAGAAGTAATGCCGGAGAATACGCCATAATAGTCTCTACAGGTCCTTCTTTAATAAAACAATTACCACTTTTAAAGCAATACTCTAGCAAAGCTACGATTTTTTGTGCTGATAGTGCTTATCCTATACTAGCAAAATACAATATCAAGCCTGATTATGTTTTATCTTTAGAAAGAGTTGATTTTACTAGCGAATTTTTTAACAATGACTTTGGTGAATTTGATAAAGATATAATTTTTGTTTTAAAATCTTTAGTTCATAAAAATACTTTTAAATATCTAGAAAAAAAACAAGCCAATATAGCAACTATTTCTATGCAACTTTATTTTTTTCAGCAAATAAATTTAAATTCATATGGCTATATGTATATGGGGCAAAGTGTAGCTGTGATGGGTTATATGCTAGCAATGCACTTAAAATACAAAAATATCATCTTAATAGGGCAAGATTTAGCTTATTCAAGTGATGGTGCTTCACACCCTAAAGAGTATCATTATGGTGAATATGACACTTATGATCCTCAAAATATAGACTATAGTTTGACAACTTTAGCTTATGGCGGGAAAGCAAAGGTAAAAACTACAACAACTTGGAATTTATTTAGAAATCAACTCGAAGAAGCTATTTTTCATACAAAAGCAATGAATATCACCACCTATAATGCCACTGAAGGTGGAGCTAGGATAAAAGGAGCCATAGAAAAACCTTTTAAAGAACTTTGCGAAACACTTTTAAGTAAAAATAGCACAAAATCATTTAAAAATTTGGAAAAATTAAACGACAAAAAGCAAATAGAGTTAAAATTAAAAGCCTTTTATAATATACATCAAATAATAAAATTCTGTATAAATTTGGAAAAAGAATGTATAAATACTCACAATCACTTAAGTTTTTTAAGCTCTAATGAGCAAAATTTTCAAATTTTAATTAAAAAACTTGATGAATTTAAAGAAAAAATAGAGAAAAATCATATCTTAAGAATCATTGGCTCATCTATGAATGTGCAATTTGATTTAAATTTGGCTAGGATTTTTGTTTTAAATCCTAAAACTAAAGAAGATAGTTTTAATAAGACTTTATTATGGATACGAGAGCATTTAGAATGGATTATTTATCTTGAAGGACATACAAAAACTTTAAGAAAAGCCTTAGAAAATACTTCTTTATCTTTAGAGGAAAATTTAAAACAACACAATCTACTCAAACAAATTTCAAAAATAAAATCTACTAAATTGGGTCCAGGAATTTTAAATTTTCAAGCTATGAATTTTGTTTAATACCATTTTGCTATAATTAGCAAGATGGCTTAAAAATTTATAGGAAAAATATGAATAAAGAATTATTTTTAAAAAATACTCAAGCTTTATTTGCTGTGGATCAAATTTTAGCTTATGAGCTTAGAAAAATCTCAACAACTTTTCGTTTTAAACTAATACAAAATCAAATATTTGATGAAAAAAATCAAGTATTTTTAGATCAAAATCATAATTTTGATAAAGACAAATTTGAGCTTTATCCTGTTTTGTTTTTTTATGGCTTTGGCGATGGATTTTTTTTCAAGGAATTAATTACAAATAAAAATTTAAAACATATAATTATTTTTGAAAAAGAATTAGAAATTTTGTATTTAGCTTTTCATTTGTATGATTTTAGTCTTTTTTTGAAAAAAGAAAAATTGATTTTATTTTTTATGCCTCACATCACCACAGCACAGCTTAAAATTCTTTTTAATTACCCTAATATCAAACATACTATGAAAATTTTTAATTTTCATTTTTATAATGATTTTTACTTAAATTTTTATTCTAACGAAGCTAATTCTTTGCTTCAAAATTTGTTAAATATTATTAAAACTTTAGTTTTAAGTAGAGGCAATGACCCAAAAGATGCTTTAATGGGTATAAAACACAATGTTATTAATCTTGAAAAAATCATCTCTCATACACCTTTTCAAAATTTTTTAAAAGCAAAAAAACAAAAAGCAAAGAATGCTGTGATAGTAGCTACTGGACCTTCTCTTATAAAGCAACTTCCTTTGCTTAAAAAATATCAAGAAAATGTGGTAATTTTTAGTGCTGATAGTTCATACATTATACTCGAAAAATACAATATAAAGCCTGATTATGTTTTTTCTTTAGAAAGAGTTGATTTTACTAGTGAATTTTTTAATAATACTTTTAGCGAAGAATTTGATAAAGATATTTTATTTATCATATCTTCTTTGACTCACCCTAAAACTATAGAATATTTAGAAAAAAATAATAGAAATTATATGTTAGTTTTAAGACCTTTGTTTTTTGAAAGCAAACTTGGTATTAATGAATACGGATTTTTAGGAAGTGGTATAAGTGTGGCTAATATGGCTTATGAATTAGCCGGTGCTTTAAGGTTTGAAAATATTATTTTAATAGGGCAAGATTTAGCTTATGCAAAAGATGGCACTTCACACCCTAAAGAGCATTTATACGGAGAACAAGGAGACGAAGAGCTTTTTTATAAAAATATCTGTGCTTATGGTGGAGAGGGAGAAGTTAAGACCCAATTAACTTGGTATTTATTTTTAAAAAGCTTTGAAAAAGATGTAGCCTTAGCAAGAGATATTTTAAAAATTACAACTTATAATGCCACTGAGGGTGGAGCTAGGATAGAAGGGACTATAGAAAAGCCATTTAAAGAGCTTTGTGAAAATTTATTAACTCAAAAATTAGATAAAAAAGTATTTTTACAAACTCCAAAAAATATAGATAAAAAATTAAAAAAATGCAAAGAAACGATACAAAAACAAGTAAAACAAAGTGAAATTTTTATAAAAGAATGTCAAAAAGCTATTAAAGAAAAAAATATAGAAAAATTAGAAAAATTAAGGATAAAAATTCCAAAAAGTGATTTTTTTTCCGATATCTTACACGCTAGGTGTTATCAAAATGAATGCGAAGTTGTAAAATATAAAGTTAGTAAAGAAAAAGATACAAATTTATATTTACAAGAACAAATTAATTTTTTTGAAGAAATCATTCTTTATTTAGAAGAATACAATAAAACTATAAAAGAAAATTTGAAAGAGTAACTATGGATAAAAATTTATATACAAAAAATATTAACGCCTTAAATCTTGATTTTAAAGAGGTATTTAAGCAAATCACATCAACAAAATATAAAATCCTTCAAGGAAAAGATTCTTTGGATATGAATATCGCTGATGATAGGGGGGGGGTAATTTATGAAAACCCTCTTAAAGAGCTAGATACAATGTTAAATCACTACAATCAAAATTTTAATCTTTATCCTGTGCTGTATTTTTACGGCTTTGGTAATGGAATTTTATATAAAGCACTATTACAAAATCCAAATTTAAAGCATATAGTAGTTTTTGAAAGGGATTTTGAATTGATATATTTATTATTTTTTTATATAGATTTTTCTAAAGAACTTAAAGAAGGTAGATTGATTTTAGTAAAAGATGATATAAAAAATTCTTTATTATTTTCTTTTATGTCTAAAAATCCTTTTAGAGAATTTATAAGAACTTATTTTTTAGAACCTCATTGTAAATACTATGAACAATACCAAGAAAATATTTTAAATTTAAACACTAAAATGCTTTCAGTTATTAGAACTATTTCCATTGCTAGAGGCACTAGCACTCAAGATACTTTTGAAGGTATAAATAATTTTATAATTAATACACCAACTATGATTAGTAAGCCTTCTATGAAAGAGCTTTTAAATAAAAGAAAAGCCAAAGCAAAAAATGCCGTGATAGTATCTACTGGACCTTCTCTTACAAAGCAACTTCCTTTACTTAAAAAATATCAAGAAAATGTGGTGATTTTTTGTGCTGATAGTGCTTATTCTATACTACACGAAGCTAATATAAAGCCTGATTATGTTTTTATGGTAGAAAGAAGTGATTTTACAGCAGAATTTTTTAACAATGATTTTGGTGAATTTGATAAAGATATTATTTTTATTTTAGCTTCTTTAGTGCATCAAAATGTTATAAAATATTTAGAAAAAAATAATAGAAATTTTATGTTTATTTCAAAAGGAACTTTTGAAGTTTATTTTTCACTCCATAGTTTTGGTTATGTTGATTACGCTATATCTGTAGCTCATTTAGCTTTTATACTAGCAAATTTATTAGAATTTGAAAATATCATTTTTATAGGGCAAGATTTAGCTTATAATGATTTAGGCGAGTCTCATCCTAAAAATTATAAGCATAGTGCAAATTTCGAAAGCAACTTGGGTAAAATTCAAATCTTAGCCTATGGAGGTAAAGGTTGTGTGCAAACTCATATAATATGGGATATGTTTAAAACAACTTTAGAATACCTAATCTCTCAATCTAAAATAAAAATTTATAATGCTACCGAAGGTGGAGCTAGGATAGAAGGGACTATAGAAAAGCCATTTAAAGAGCTTTGTGAAAATTTATTAACTCAAAAATTAAAAAAATCTTTTAGTAGTTTAAATAATCCTTCATTAAATAAAAAACAAGAATATCTTTTAAAATTTTATTATAAAAACTTAGCTTTATTAAAAGATGTTGAATTTTTCTTAAAAAAATATACAAAAAAATGCAAATTTATACAAGAAAATACGGACTTAAATAAAATCATACAATATTTAGATGATTTTAATTTAGATGATTTTGAAAACAATATCTTAGTCAAATTGTTGCTTGCGTGCTTTCTTGATCAATTGCGTTTTAAATTAGGAAAAATTTATATCATACAAGCATTTAATGAAAATATGCGTTTAGAAAAAACAAAAGCTTGGATACAAGCTCACTTAGAATATTTTAATTTAATATGTATTAATTTAGAATATTTAAATTCATTGATATTAAAAAATAAAATATTTATAGAAAATGAACTTGCAAAAAATAAACTTCAAAGATATATACAAAAATGACGATATTCTTAATTATCACAAAGGCAGATTATGAAAACAGAAATTTTTAAAAAGAATTTAAAATCACTAGCAGGTGGAGAATACAAAAAATTAAAGCAAAAATTACGTAAAGTCAAAGAAAGCAAGGATTATACCTATGTATATGATAAAGATCCGTTAAATTGCAATATCCTTTATAAACACTCTAAGTCATTATATAAAAATCCTTTAAAAGAATTAGAAGAAAATTTAGAAAATTTTAATAAAAATTACACAAGATATCCGGTTTTATTTTTTTATGGACTAGGAAATGGAGTTTTTTACAAAGCCTTATTAAAAAATAAAGAGCATAAAAGAATAGTAGTTTTTGAAAAAGATATAGAGCTTATTTTTTTGATTTTAAATGTCCTTGACTTTTCTAAACAATTGCAAGAAGGAAGATTTATATTAATACATACTAAAGAAATCAATTATGCTAAGGCTGATTTTTTGTGTTCTTTTTTTGATTTATTTTTAAAAACATATAATCTTCATATTCATTCTAGTTTTTATGAACAAGAACAAAAAAAAGAAATTAAAGCAATCAATAGTTTAAATTTAAAAGTGATTAAAAACTTAGCTTTAAGAAGAGGAAATTCTCCAATTGACGCAATGCAAGGCTTAGAACAACTTGTCTTAAATTTACCAAAAATATTAACTCATCCTAGTTTTAGTGAATTAAAGAAAAAAAGAAGCAATAAAAGCAAAAATGCTATTTTAGTAGCTACTGGACCATCTTTAAAAAAACAACTTCCTTTGCTTAAAAAATACGCTTTAAAAGCTACTATTTTTTGTGCTGATAGTGCATATCCTATACTAGCAAAAGCTGGTATAAAACCTGATTATGTGTGTATGCTAGAAAGAGATGATATAGTAGCAAAATGTTTTGATAATGATTTTGGTGAATTTGATAAAGATATTACTTTTATTTTAGCTTCTTTAGTGCATAAAAATACTATAGATTTTTTAGAAAAAAATAAAAGAAAATATATCTTAGTATCTAGATCTATGCCTTTTGCGTATTCTTTGGGTTTGCATGATTTTGGTTATGTGCAAGGTGGTATGAGTGTTGCACATTTAAATTATGAATTAGCTTCTTTATTAGGTCATGAAAATATCATTTTAATAGGTCAAGATTTAGCTTATAGTAATGATGGAAAATCTCATACAGAAGACTTTTTACATAGTGATTATCATATAAATGATTATGAAAGAGATCAAGGTAGATTTGAAATTCCAGCTTATGGTGGCAAAGGTTTAGTGCAAAGTTCTGAAATTTGGGTTTTGTTTAGGCAGATATTTGAAAATTTATTTTATAAACAAACAAAGGTAAAAATTTACAATGCCACTGAGGGTGGAGCTAGGATAGAAGGGACTATAGAAAAGCCTTTTAAAGAGCTTTGTGAAAATTTATTAACTCAAGATATTAAAAAACCTTTTGCAACATTACAAGTTCTAAAACGTAAAGAAAGAGAAGAATTAATGCTTAAAGCTTATAAGCAAATCAAAAAAAATATTAAATTAAGTGAAAATTTTTCAAAAACTTGCAAGAAACTTTATAGAGAATTAAATGCTCAAAGTAAAATTCGATACACTTTTGATGAATTAAATATAAAAATTGATACACTAAAAGAAAAATTAGAAAGCAATAAATATATTTTTTTAAGAGAGATTTTAAGCCCATCTATATTTCATTTAGAAAGCACTTTTTCTAAAATTTATGTAGCGTCTATCCACAATGAAAGCGACAGACAAAATAAACTTGTAGCTTGGCTTGAAGCACATAAAGCTTGGCTTGAAGATATCGCTGAACTCACTCAAGTTCAAGAAAAAGCTTTAAAAATAGCCATTATGCCTTTGCAAGATATATTAGAAAAAAGGAATTTGATTTAATAGCAAAGAGTTTTAACTCTTTGCTTAAAGATTATTGTAAGAGTTTTAAAACATTTTGTTGCACAGCATTTGCTTGACTCATAGCATAAGATCCGCTTTGAGCTAAGATGTTAAATTTAGCAAAATTTGCACTTTCAGCTGCAAAATCCACATCTCTAATGTTTGATTCTGCTGATTTAATATTTACTTGAGTTACGCTAATATTGTTTAATGTTGCAGTGATTTGATTTTGCACTGAACCAATATCTGCTCTAATAGCGTCTAAATTTCTAGTAGCTGTTTCAGCTATATCCATTACAGCCATAGCACCTTTTAAAGTAGTAACTCCAGCTTGTTGATCTTTAGCTGCTACTGTGATACCACCTGCACTAGTTTGGAAATTAATAAATTGTGAATTACCATTTGCACTTACTCCAAAAACTAATGAAAATGCAGTCGCATATAAACCAGCGTCTGTAGAATTGTAAAGTTTAGACATATCTTTGCCACTACCTATAGAAAATCCTGAACCTTCACTCATACCATTAGCACTCATAAAAGCAGAAACAGATGAATAAGTAATGATCATTTTACCGCCACCTTTATAAGCATTAAAGCCCATAGCATCGGCTACATTAGTATCAATTTGTCCTTTTGATTCTCTTAAAGATATAGAAGCTTGAGAAATCATATCTGTTGTGCCCATACCTACAGCTGAAAGATTTGTTCCTGAGATTAAAATATCTTTACCATCATTTTTGATTAAAGATAAGCGACCATAATTTTCATAATTAGTTTTTAATATACCTGAACCAGGTCCTATATTTCCGTCTATTTTAATACCTCTACCATCTCTTGAAGTAAGAAGCAATCTACCATTTTCATCTTTAGCTGCTTCAACTCCTGTAGTATCTTTAACTGAATTTATAGCTGAAATTAAGGCTCCGTTATTGTCTCCATCTTGGTATGCTACCTCACCGATTTTTACTCCATTAATAGAAAAAGCAGCATCAGTTTTTCCTGCTTTCATAGGACCAATGCCTGTAGTTTGCACTAAGAAATTTGCTCTAACTCCAGTTACATCAGCTACCCTATTAATCTCTTCAGCTAAAGCTCCAAGTCCAGTTCCTACTGAAGTAGAAATTATTACAGGAGGGAATTTAAAATCATCTATACCATTATAATTTTTAATAGTAACTTGAGCTACCCCACTACTATGAGCTGCAGAGCCTGTTTCAAATCTAGTAACCCCTATTTTAGAGCTTTGAGTAGGTCCTATACTAGCTTTAACAGATTGGTTTGATTGAGAGCCTATTTGAAATTCTTGATTAACAAAACCACCACTTAATAATTGCTTACCATTAAAAGAAGTAGTATTTGCTATGTTATCAAGCTCTTCCATTAAACGATTGATGTCTGCTTGAAGCATATTTCTTGTCTTCATACTTTGTCCATCTTGGGCAGCTTGAGTAGCTTTTACTTTGATAGTGTCTAAAATTTTAAGTTGTTCATCCATAGCTTTATCAGCAGTTTGTAAAATACCTATAGCATCATTACCATTATTAATAGCTTGACCTAAAGTTGCAGCTTGTGATCTTAAGCTATCAGCTATCGCCATACCTGAAGCATCATCTGCTGCAGAATTGATCCTAAGACCTGAACTAAGTCTGCTTAGAGATTTGTCAAGCTCTCTTGCTGTCATAGTTGAATTTGCATGTGCATTCATTGCACCTATATTGGTGTTTATTCTAAAACCCATTTTAAATCCTTTCAATAATATTGCTAAAAAGATATAAGCAATATTTATTCCAAGATTAAAATAGATCAAAAGTATAAGTAAGAAATAAAAACACCTTAATTAATAAGGTGTTTTAAGAAGTTATTGTAGTAATCTCATTACATTTTGTTGCACAGCATTTGCTTGACTCATAGCATAAGATCCGCTTTGAGCTAAGATGTTAAATTTAGCAAAATTTGCACTTTCAGCTGCAAAATCCACATCTCTAATGTTTGATTCTGCTGATTTAATATTTACTTGAGTTACGCTAATATTGTTTAATGTTGCAGTGATTTGATTTTGCACTGAACCAATATCTGCTCTAATAGCGTCTAAATTTCTAGTAGCTGTTTCAGCTATATCCATTACAGCCATAGCACCTTTTAAAGTAGTAACTCCAGCTTGTTGATCTTTAGCTGCTACTGTGATACCACCTGCACTAGTTTGGAAATTAATAAATTGTGAATTACCATTTGCACTTACTCCAAAAACTAATGAAAATGCAGTCGCATATAAACCAGCGTCTGTAGAATTGTAAAGTTTAGACATATCTTTGCCACTACCTATAGAAAATCCTGAACCTTCACTCATACCATTAGCACTCATAAAAGCAGAAACAGATGAATAAGTAATGATCATTTTACCGCCACCTTTATAAGCATTAAAGCCCATAGCATCGGCTACATTAGTATCAATTTGTCCTTTTGATTCTCTTAAAGATATAGAAGCTTGAGAAATCATATCTGTTGTGCCCATACCTACAGCTGAAAGATTTGTTCCTGAGATTAAAATATCTTTACCATCATTTTTGATTAAAGATAAGCGACCATAATTTTCATAATTAGTTTTTAATATACCTGAACCAGGTCCTATATTTCCGTCTATTTTAATACCTCTACCATCTCTTGAAGTAAGAAGCAATCTACCATTTTCATCTTTAGCTGCTTCAACTCCTGTAGTATCTTTAACTGAATTTATAGCTGAAATTAAGGCTCCGTTATTGTCTCCATCTTGGTATGCTACCTCACCGATTTTTACTCCATTAATAGAAAAAGCAGCATCAGTTTTTCCTGCTTTCATAGGACCAATGCCTGTAGTTTGCACTAAGAAATTTGCTCTAACTCCAGTTACATCAGCTACCCTATTAATCTCTTCAGCTAAAGCTCCAAGTCCAGTTCCTACTGAAGTAGAAATTATTACAGGAGGGAATTTAAAATCATCTATACCATTATAATTTTTAATAGTAACTTGAGCTACCCCACTACTATGAGCTGCAGAGCCTGTTTCAAATCTAGTAACCCCTATTTTAGAGCTTTGAGTAGGTCCTATACTAGCTTTAACAGATTGGTTTGATTGAGAGCCTATTTGAAATTCTTGATTAACAAAACCACCACTTAATAATTGCTTACCATTAAAAGAAGTAGTATTTGCTATGTTATCAAGCTCTTCCATTAAACGATTGATGTCTGCTTGAAGCATATTTCTTGTCTTCATACTTTGTCCATCTTGGGCAGCTTGAGTAGCTTTTACTTTGATAGTGTCTAAAATTTTAAGTTGTTCATCCATAGCTTTATCAGCAGTTTGTAAAATACCTATAGCATCATTACCATTATTAATAGCTTGACCTAAAGTTGCAGCTTGTGATCTTAAGCTATCAGCTATCGCCATACCTGAAGCATCATCTGCTGCAGAATTGATCCTAAGACCTGAACTAAGTCTGCTTAGAGAATTATCCAATGATCTTGAATTCATATTTGCATTTGTTTGAGCATTTAAAGATGCCACGTTAGTATTTATACGAAATCCCATTTTAAATCCTTTTAAATAATTTCAATCGCTTCCATTCGATTGCTAGAAACCATATCGAAAATACATAAAAAAAGTTTATAGTTTTAAAAGAATTTTATAGTTTTCAATGGCTAAATTTGTGTTTTTAAGACTTCGCTCGCAAAAATCTAAAAAAATCTTTAAAAAATCAATATAAGCATTTGCTATATTATTTGAGTCTTGATAAAGATTTACATTAAAAAAACCTCTATAATAAAACAAAGGCATATACATAGAATACCTTAAAACATATGATTTATCTATCATTGTATTAAAATCAAAAATATTTTTTATGATTACATCATAATTTTGTGTTTCATTTTGATTTTTTAGTTTTTGTAAAATTTCTAAAAGTTTTGATCCTTCAAAGAAAAGATAAGATAATTCTAAATTTTCCTTTAAAATACGATCTAAAATTTTTTTTAAGAGTTTTGCTTGCTTGTTTTCACTTAATATATTTGGCAAGATATAATCTTTCTTCTCTTGTTTAAGTTTTCTTAAAATTTCCTCAAAAGGTATTTCTATAGTATAGTCTATATGAGCTCCACCTTGAGTTGCATTATAAAAATTTATTTGTGAATTTGATACAAATAAAACCTCTAAACGTTTTCTCATTTCATCCCAACCTATATGGCTTTGCACAAAATCCTTTTGACCATAAGCTAAAACTGAAAGTTTTGGTGTTGTATGTTCTGCTTCTTCTACATTATGAAAAGTAAATGCACTAACATCTGCGTGAGAATTGCCACTTTCATTAAAAGCTAAATCCTGCCCTATCATAATAACATTTAAAAATCCAAGTGCTATAGCAAAACTATACGCAAAATGTGCTACATTTACACCTGAATCCATATAAACAAAATCATTTAATCTAAAATCTTGTTGATAATCCACATTTTTTAAGGTAAAAATTTTTTTCTTTTTATCTTTTAATATCTGCACTAATGCTTGATCTACATTGGAGCTAATCACATAAATAGGCTCTTTAAGATTAAATGGTAAATTCTCATAAAATAATGCACATACTTTAGAAATATCCATAGAAAAAACAAAATCTGGATAAATTTCATTTTTTAATAAAGTTTTATAAGTAGCATCTAAAGAAAAAATTACAAAATCATCTTGATATTGTCTTAAAAGGTTTAATTGTTTGTTTAAAGAAGGTCCTGCACAAACTACTATGACACTTTTGTTTTTTCCTTTATTTTCATAAATAAATCTTTGCAAAGGGATATTTTTTAACACTGAAGGTAAGTTAAGCAAAAATTGCCTATGAATTTTAGTGTCCATATCAAAACTCACATCTACATTGCCTACTACTCTAGATATAACACTTATACATTTTTGATAAACAAAATCTTCCATTGTGCTTTTATCATAAAATTGACTATAAGAAAAAAGCTTAAAAAGACCTAGATACTCAAAACAATCTGCTTGTGAAAATAATAAACACAATTGTTCTTCTAATCTTTTTTCTTCTACATCACAAAGATAAATTTTGCCACTAGAAAGCTCTATGCTAAGATCAATTTTGCTCAAAACATTAGCAAAAAATTCTACTTTATCAAATATGAAAATATGTTTATTGATTAGTTTTTTTAAAAAAAGTCCCTCGCCTATACCGCAAAAAAATATATTAGGCATTGTTAAGGCTTCTTTTGGTGGTATAAAAGGAGTTTGACTTGGAAAAATATTGATAAAATTTTCTTCTTTTAAATTTAAAATTTTCTCTTTTAATGGCCTGTTTGTTGATTCTAAAGCATTAAGATTTTTTTGTAAAATCATTTTTTCTACCTTTTTTAGTCGATTATAAATTATAACATTAAAATACATTTTATTTAAAACACATCTATATAAGCAAAAAATTTAATTTTTTTTTATACACTTTTATAAACTTATTTTTAAGGTAATTAATGAAAAATTTAATCATTGTAGAATCGCCCGCAAAAGCTAAAACTATAGGAAATTTTTTAGGCAAAAACTATGAAGTTATAGCTTCTAAAGGACATATAAGAGATTTACCAAAAACTAGTTTTGGTATAAAAATAGAAGATGAAGAATTTAAACCAGAATACCGAATTTCTAGTGATCATTCTAATTTAGTCAAAGAATTAAAACAAAAAGCAAAAACAGCTAAGCAAGTTTATCTTGCAACTGATGAGGATAGAGAAGGTGAGGCTATAGCTTTTCATATAGCAAAAGCGATTAATAAAGACGAAAAAACTTTACCTAGAATCGTTTTTCACGAAATCACAAAAAGTGCCATAGAGCACGCTTTAAAAAATCCAAGGTATTTAGATGTAAATAGTGTAAATGCTCAACAAGCAAGACGCTTGCTTGATCGTATTGTCGGATATAAATTAAGCCCTTTGCTAAATCAAAAAATTCAAAAAGGACTTAGTGCTGGTCGAGTGCAAAGTGCGGCTTTAAAAATAATCGTAGATAAAGAAAGAGAAATCAATGCTTTCGTGCCTTTAAAATACTTTAGTATTGATATGATTTTTCAAGAAAATTTAGACGCACAATTGGTTGAATTTCAAGGTCAAAAAATAGAAAAATTTACTATCACTAATGAAGATAGGGCAAAATTGATTTTTAATGCTTGCCAGAATGCTAATTTTAAAGTAAAAAATATAGAAAGCAAAGATAGAAAAATAACTCCTCCTCCTCCTTTTATGACTTCTACTTTGCAACAAAGTGCTAGTAATCGCTTAGGATTTAATCCTAAAAAAACTATGATAATTGCTCAAAAACTTTATGAAGGTGTTAAAACGCACCAAGGAGTTATGGGTGTTATTACTTATATGAGAACAGATAGCTTAAATATAGCTAAAGAAGCTTTAGAGCAAGTTAGAAAGCTTATAAAAGATGAATTTTCAAAAGAATACTTACCTAGCACAGCTAATATTTACACTACTAAAAGCAAAGGAGCTCAAGAAGCTCACGAAGCGATAAGACCTACAAATTTAAGCTTTACACCTAAACTTGCAAGTGAATTTTTAGATAAAGATGAAGCAAGGCTTTATACATTAATCTATAATCGTTTTTTAGCTAGTCAAATGCAAGTGGCTATATCGCAGATACAAAATGTTTTTGTAGCTTCAAATGAAGCAGTATTTAAAATTAGTGGTAGAAAAATTTTATTTGATGGACATTATAAAGCTTATGGCGATATGGATAAAGATAAAATCTTACCTATCTTAAATTTAAACGATATTTTAAATATACAAAATATAGAATTAAATTCACATCTTAGCGAACCTCCTTCAAGGTATTCTGAAGCAGGGCTTGTAAAAAAGCTTGAAAATTTAGGTATAGGACGCCCATCAACTTATGCGCCAACTATATCTCTTTTAAGCACAAGATCTTATGTTAGAATTGAAAAAAAACAATTAATCCCCAACGAAATTGCTTTTAATGTTACAGAAATTTTAGAACAAAATTTTAGTGATATAGTAGATAGTGATTTTACTTCAAAAATGGAAGAATCCCTTGATGCTATCGCAGAAGGAAAAATGGACTGGCAAGAACTTTTAAAAAATTTTTACTTTCCTTTTATGCGTAAAATAGATGCAGGTAAGAAAAATATCAAAAGTCAAAAAACCTTTACTAAACTTGATGAGCAGTGTCCTGAGTGTGGTGGTGAGCTTGCTATACGCAAAGGTAGATATGGAGAATTCATCGCTTGTTTAAATTTTCCAAAATGTAAGTATTCAAGGAATTTAAAACAAGAAAATAAAGAACAAGAAAAATCTTCATTAAAATCCATAGGATTAAAATGTCCTTTGTGTCAAGAAGGTGAAGTAGTTGAACGCTTTTCAAAACGAGGGAAATTTTATGGATGTAGCACTTATCCAAAGTGTAATTTTATCAGCAAATATAAGCCAAGTGAAGAAAAATGTGAAGAATGCGGTGAGTTTATGGTTATTAAAGAATTAAAAAAAGGGACATTTTTAGAGTGTTTAAAATGTAAAATTAAAAAGGAAATTTAATGCAAATAATGCTTTGTGCTATATCTAATATAGCAAGTGGCGGGTGTGGTGAAGATTGTAAGTATTGCACTCAAAGTGCTTATGTAAAAACTAATATCCCAAAATACAAAAAAAAAGATATCGAACAAATTGTAAAAGAAGCCAAGCTGGCTAAGAAAAACGAAGCCTTGGGCTTTTGTTTGGTTACAGCTGGACTTGGACTTGATGATGAAAAATTAGAATATGTTTGCAAAAGTGCCTATGCTATAAAAAAAGAAGAGCCAAATTTGCTACTTATAGCTTGCAACGGCAAGGCAAATTTAGAACAATTAAAAGAACTTAAAAAAGCTGGAATTTTTTCTTATAATCACAATCTTGAAAGTTCAAAGGAATTTTTTCCACAAATTTGCTCCACTCATACTTGGGAAGAAAGATTTCAAACAAATCTTTATGCTAAAGAAGCAGGGCTAATGCTTTGTTGTGGTGGAATTTATGGACTAGGAGAAAGTCAAGATGATAGAATTAGTCTTAGAAAAAGCTTACAAGAGCTTCAACCTTTTTCTAGCCCTATTAATTTTTTTATCCCTAATGAAAATTTGAATTTAAAGCAAGAATTACTAGATACAAAAGAAGCTTTACAGATTATCAAAGATAGCGTCAAAGCCTTACCTCAAAGTGTTATTATGGTAGCAGGAGGTAGAGAAGTGGTGCTTAAAGAAAGACAATATGAGATTTTTGAAGCTGGTGCTAGAGCCATCGTGGTGGGGGATTATCTTACAACTAAAGGCGAAGAACCTAGTAAAGATATACAAAAATTAAAACAAATGGGATTTAGTTTTGCTACACAATGTCATTGATACTCAAGCAGTAATAGATCTAAAAATTTTATTTGTTGTAGCAACTTGTCTTTTAACCTCTCCTTATATAGCTAAATTTTTAAAACTACCGCTTTCAGCAACTGAAATCATACTTGGTTCTTTGATAGGATTTTTAGGCTTTATAGGAGAAAGTGAAAAATTTAAACTTTTAGCTAATGCTGGATTTTATTATCTTATGTTTATAGCAGGTATGGAGATTAATCTAAAAACTTTTTTAAAAACAGAAAAAAGTTTATTACACAAAGCATTAATTTACATAGCTTGTTTGTATTTATTTAGCATTATAGTTGTAAAAAGTATAAATCTTTCTTATATTTTTATTATTATTATACCTGTTATGAGTGTGGGATTGCTTTCTATTCTTTATAGAGATTTTGGTAAAAATTGCGATTGGTTAAATATCTCTATGGTTGTTGCAACCCTTGCAGAAGTTGTAAGCATAGTTTTACTCACTATCACAGCAGCCTTTTTAGGACAAGGAACAGATATTTTTTCTTTAACTCAAAATTTATTATATTTGATAGGATTTTTAGCTCTTTGTATTTTTGGATTTAAAATTTTAGAAGTCCTTTTTTGGTGGTATCCTCAACTTAAAACTATATTAATGCCTTGGCAAGATCAAAATGAAAAAGATATAAGATTTTGTATGGCAATATTTATAGCTATAGTAGCTATTATGATTTATTTTAAACTTGAAGTTGCTCTTGGAGCTTTTATAGCAGGGTCTTTTATAGTAACATTTTTTGATCATAAAAAAGATTTAGAGCACAAACTTTCAAGCTTTGGCTATGGTTTTTTAATCCCTATATTTTTTATTCACATAGGCTCAAGCTTTAAATTAGAAAAACTTTTAAATTCTGAAGTTTTATTTATAGCTTTTTCACTCACTCTTTTTATGATAATTTTAAGAATTCTATCTGCTTTAGTTTTTATAAAAAATTTAGGTTTAAAAAATACCTTTTTATTTGGTCTTAGTCATTCTATGCCATTGACTTTACTCATAGCTATAGCTACTCTTTCATTTGGAGCTAAAATTATATCTGAAGAAATTTATTCAGGCTTAGTTCTTACAGCTTTGCTTGAAGCCATCTTAGCCATAAGTTTAATAAAAATTATAAACAATTTTAATAAAAATAAATCTTGCTAAGATTATGCTATACTTCACACTATGAAAAATTTAGATACACTTTTAGAATTAGCCTTAAAAGCAGGCAAGCAGGCAGGAAAAGTTTTGTTGGAGTATAAAAATAAAAATACTCTATGGATTAAAGATGATAATTCTCCAGTTGGATTAGCTGATATAAAATCAAATGAAATTATAAGTGAAATTTTATCCTCAAGCGATATCGCTATTTGTTCAGAAGAAAATATACTATCTTATGAAGCACGATCTAAATTAGAATATTTTTGGCTAATTGATCCATTAGATGGGACTAAATCTTATGCTAAAAACGACAAAGAATATTGCGTATTAATTGCTTTGATTCATAAAAATAGGCCTGTATTATCTCTTATAGTTGATGTTGAAAATGACGCTTATTATTACGCACATACTCATACAAAAGTATATAAAAATGAAAAGCTTATAAATCTTGATGATGAAGCTTATAAAAAAGTGCAAAATATAGCTTTATACTCTAAAAATCACGACAATAATGAAGATTTTTTTATAGAAAACAAACTAGAGGGGATAAAAGTATCCTCTGCTTTAAAATTTGTCTATTTACTCGAAGCTAAAGCTGGAATTTATCCTCGTTTTGGGGGTCCTAAAGCTTGGGATATAGCAGCAGGTGATTTTTTGATTATACAAAATGGCGGAATTATGCAAGATTTTAATAAAAATCTACTTGATTATAATACTAAAGACCTTGCTTTACCAAGCTTTATCGCTTTTGCTAAAAAAGAATATATACTCAAAGATTTTCAGTGAGATTTTTTTTAATATTTTTGTGTTTTATTGGAATGTTTGCAAATTCTTTTGAAAACAAAAAAATTATAAAATTAAATACTCAAGATGATTTTAATATCATTAATTTAAATCAAAATATCGACTATGAAAAACTTTCAAATATCATTATTTTAGCACTAATTCCAAGTTATGAAAAAGAATACAATTTTTATTTTTCAAATTTTAAAATTAACGCTTATAAAATGGCTAAAGATACTCTTTTAAAATTAAATTATATTATCAATCAAAATAAAGATCTTGCTCTAATTGATCAAAAAGAAAATCAAAAATATATTAATTCCCAAAGTATTATTAATCCACAAAAGGCTTTTATTGGTGCAAGTGATTTTTTAGAATTTAATACTTTTAAAAAACCAAATTTTATTATTTTGCTTGATTTAAAAAATATCCAAGCAGTTCAAAAGAATTTTTTATTTTTTTCAAACTTTGATACCTTAATCAATATAGAATACAAAATTTATAATGCAAAAACAAATAAATTAAAAGACCATAGATTATTAAAGATTCAAAGTAATTTTAATACCAGCAACAAAGAAAAATCTTATGAAGAACTTATAACAAATATCGCAAATGCAATTTTTACAGATATAAAAGAGATTATATAATCACTACTTCTTCTTCTAGAAAAATACCAAATTCATCAAAAACTTTTTTCTTTGCTAAATTTATTAAATACATAGCATCTTCAAAATTTGCGTGTTTTTTATTAATCAAAAAATTTGCGTGCTCATTGCTAAACATAGCGTCATTTTTACTAAAACCTTTCAAACCTACTGCCTCTATAAGTCTTCCAGCATAATCATTTGTAGGATTTTTAAAAATAGAACCAAAGCTAGCACCTTTAGGCTGATTTTTTCTAGTATTTTTTAAAAACTCATCTTTTTGAAAATCAAAACCAAATTCTACAAAAAAAACTGCACTAAACATTGGCACTTTAAGGGGATTAAATCTATAAGCAAAAGCTATATCTTTTTTTAAAATTTCTTTTTTAAAAATCTTTATGCTAACTAAATAATTACTGATATTTTCATCTTTTAAGCCAGCATTCATTTTTAAAATTCCGCCTAAAGTTCCTGGAATATTTCTTAAAAATTCAAAACCTTTAAGATTATTTTTTTTAGCAAAATTATAAATATTTGAAGATTTGCTAGCACAACCTATTTCTAAAAAAAATCCATTTTTGTTTTTATCTAAAATTTTTATATAATCAAATTTTTTTCCTAATATCCCAAGTTTTTTAGATTTTGGAGAAACTAAAAGATTATTAGCCCCGCCTATTAATATCCCATCAAAATCACAAAGTTCCTCTAAAACTTGAACTTTAAATTTTTCTCCTATATGTATAGAGCTATATTTAGAAAAATCAATAATCATCGTATAAAATTTGGAATATGATTTATCATATTAATAGTAAAATCCATCATAGAGCTTATCATCCACGGCATTAAAAAAACTATTACAACTACAACAAGTAAAATTTTTGGAACAAAAGAAAGTGTCGCTTCATTAATTTGCGTTACAGCTTGAAAAATACTTATAATCAAACCAGCAATAAGCCCAGCTAAAAGCATTGGCAAAGACAGCATAAGAGTTATTTTAAAAGTTTGCACACCTAAGGATACTAAAGCACTTTCCATTATTTCTCCTTTATAAAAGGTCAAATTCTATCAAAAATTTTTAAGAATTTCTAAATTTTTCATATTCATCTGGTATGAGATAAAACCTGCTTTTAATTAAATTTTCATAAAAATTATATTGATAACCTAGCTCAAAAAGCTTATCAATGGCATTGTATTGTTCGTCGTTCATTTTAATTGAATTTTTATTTGCATATAAATTCAAATAAATTTCTAATTTTTGCTTATCTACGCGGATTAAATTCCTTTCCATTAACATAGGTGCTAAAATTTTTTTATTATGATCGGCTAATTGCACGGCTTTAATTAAATCTTTTTCTATATTAATAGCATCATTTAATGGCAATGATCTTCTTAAAGCCATACCACCAAGTGGCAAAGGCAAATTATCTTTTATTAAATCTTGCCATATATCCCAAATTTCAGCTTCTACGCATAAAGAATTATCAAAATCCAAAATACTCTCGTGGATTAACACTCCAGCATCAACTTCATCTTCTAAAACAGCTTTTTCAATTTCTAAAAAATTCTTATAAACAATTCTTGCTTGAGGATATTTTATACGAAAGATTAAAGCATTGCTAGTATGCATTCCGCTTAAAGCTACTTTAAAATTTGTTTTTAACTTTTTATCTTTTTTCTTAATAAGCTTTGGGCCATAACCCTCACCAAAACTTACTGCAGTTTTTAATAAAGCATACTCACTTGCTATTAAAGGATACAAGGCAAAAGAAATTGCACTCACATCAAATTCATTTTGCAAAGCCATTTCATTTAATGTTTGTATATCTAAGGCTATGTTTGTATATTTATAATTATTACCAACCCAGCCAAATTTAATAGCCATATACATAAAAATATCATCAGCATCTGGAGAGTGTGCGACACTAATTTTTTTCATATTTTTTCCTAAAATTTTAATAAAAGTATTTTATCAAAATTCGATACTAAAACTTATATTAAATTTCTTTTTGATACAATTTTCAACACAATCTAATAAGGAAAATTATTATGGACGATAACAAAAAAAAGTCTTTAGATGCGGCTTTAAAGAGTCTTGATAAAACATTTGGAAAAGGAACTATTTTAAGGCTTGGCGATAAAGAAGTAGAAAAAATTGATTTTATTTCCACTGGATCGGTTGGACTTGACTTAGCTCTAGGTATAGGTGGAATTCCTCAAGGTAGAATTATAGAAATTTATGGACCTGAAAGCTCGGGAAAAACTACTCTTACTTTACATATCATCGCTGAATGTCAAAAAAAAGGTGGTGTATGTGCATTTATAGATGCTGAGCACGCATTAGATGTAAAATATGCAAAAAATTTAGGTGTAGATACTGAAAATCTTTATATTTCTCAACCTGATTTTGGTGAGCAAGCCTTAGAGATTGTAGAAACTATAGCAAGAAGTGGAGCAATTGATTTAATTGTAGTAGATAGTGTTGCAGCACTCACACCAAAAGCTGAAATTGAAGGAGATATGGGAGATCAACACGTAGGGCTTCAAGCAAGATTAATGTCTCAAGCACTTAGAAAATTAACCGGTATAGTTCATAAAATGAATACCACCGTTATTTTTATAAATCAAATTCGTATGAAAATAGGTATGATGGGCTATGGCACCCCTGAAACTACAACAGGTGGAAATGCACTTAAATTTTATTCTTCTGTGCGTTTAGATGTAAGAAAAACTGCTACATTAAAACAAAATGATGAACCTATTGGAAATAGAGTAAAAGTAAAGGTTGCTAAAAATAAAGTAGCACCTCCTTTTAAACAAGCTGAATTTGATGTAATGTTTGGTGAAGGCGTAAGTCGTGAAGGAGAGTTGGTAGATTATGGTGTTAAGCTTGATATTATCGATAAAAGCGGTGCGTGGTTTTCTTATAAAGCAACTAAACTAGGACAAGGAAGAGAAAACGCAAAGGCATTTTTAAAAGAAAATGTAGCTATAGCAGATGAAATCACGCAGGCTATACAAAATTCTATCGGTATTGATAATGTCGTTTTAAGTGCTAAAGAAGATGAAGAAGAGGGAGAATAATGCTAATTATAGAAGATTTAAGAGCTTTTGAAGTTTTAGATAGCAGGGGAAATCCAACTATAAAAGCTGAAATAATGCTAAGTGATGGAAGTAGTGGAAGTGCTATAGTTCCAAGTGGAGCAAGCACTGGCAAAAAAGAAGCTTTAGAGCTTAGAGATAATGATGAAAGATTTGGAGGTAAAGGAGTTTTAAAAGCTATAGAAAATATCAATGGTGTTATTGCTGAAAATATTATAGGATTAGATGCTTTTAATCAAACTCAACTTGATAATACTTTACTTGAAATTGATGGAACAAAAAATTATTCGAATTTAGGAGCAAATGCAACTTTAGGAATTTCTATGGCAACTGCTCGTGCGGCTGCTAATGCATTGGGTATTCCGTTATACCGATATTTAGGTGGGGCAAATGCAAGTGTGTTGCCTATTCCAATGTGTAATATCATTAATGGTGGTGCTCACGCAAACAATAGCGTTGATTTTCAAGAATTTATGATTATGCCTTTTGGCTTTTCAACTTTTAAAGAAAGCTTAAGATCAGTGTGTGAAATTTATGCTGTGTTAAAAAAAGAATTAGCAAATTTAGGGCACTCTACTGCCTTAGGCGATGAAGGTGGTTTTGCACCTAATTTAGCAAACAACACAGAGCCATTAGATCTTTTAATGACTTGCATTAAAAAAGCTGGCTATGAAAATAAAATTAAGCTTGCCTTAGATGTAGCAAGTAGTGAATTTTACAAAGATGGTAAGTATCATTTAGAAGGAAAAAATTTTTCAAGCGAAGATCTTATTGCTCGTTATGAGGAACTTTGTGCAAAATATCCTATATTTAGCATAGAAGATGGTTTAGCTGAAGATGATTATGAGGGCTGGATTAAACTCACTCAAAAACTTGGAAATAAAATTCAACTTGTAGGCGATGATTTATTTGTAACAAATGAAGATATTTTAAGAGAAGGTATAATAAAAAATATGGCAAATGCTATATTAATTAAGCCTAATCAAATTGGCACTATTACTCAAACTATGAAAGCAGTAAGATTAGCACATAGAAATAATTATAAATGTATTATGAGTCATAGAAGTGGTGAAAGTGAAGATACTTTTATAGCTGATTTTGCTGTAGCATTAAATACTGGACAAATCAAAACTGGAGCCTTAGCTAGAGGTGAGAGAACTGCAAAATACAATCGCTTATTAGAGATTGAATTAGATAATGATGAATATTTAGGAGAAAGACTCTGAGTGATTTATTAAAAGAATATGATGAGCATTCTAAGAAAAAGGAAGCTTATCAAAATCTTATTAAGACTATTGCATTGTCTTTATTAGCGGTTATTGTTGCTATGTATTTTGGTAATATGTTTTTTGGAAAATCATCACTAGATGTTTTATTAAGCTTAAAACAAGAGAAAAAACAATTAGAAAATAATATTGATATTTTAAAAGCAAAAAACGCTCAAGCACAAAAAGAATATTTGCAGCTTTTAAGACTCAAAGGAGTAAATGTTGAAAATTAGATATTTAATATTTTTATTACTAGGGATACTTTTAAATGCTAAAGAAAATCCTTTTGATAATAACATAGAAAGAAAAAATCTTGAATTTGCAGATTTTGGTCCTTTCCAAAGACAAGATTTTAATTTTGATTCTAATGCAAGAATTTTAAAAGATATCACTTTAAGATATATAAATCTTGATGGTTCAGAACAACAAATCACTCTTGATATAAACAAAAGTATAAATTGGCACGATAGCTTTGCTTTTGTAAAAAGCAAAACACCTAATACAACTCCTATACTTGATGTTTCTGTTACTACTACAAAGGAGAAAAAGACCGGAG
The DNA here is from genome assembly GCF_020024835.1 of Campylobacter sp. GTDB lineage: Bacteria > Campylobacterota > Campylobacteria > Campylobacterales > Campylobacteraceae > Campylobacter_D. The sequence goes on from NZ_JAHHTD010000003.1 coordinate 71,716, forward strand.
GAAAAAATGAAGAGGATAATTCAACTATTAATATAGAAACCCCTTTATTTACAGGAGATATTTATAATTTTATCTCTCTTAGTTTTTATAACAATAAAATCAATATCAATACACGTGATAAAATGTTACGAAATTTATCTATAGGCAATCCGACAAAAATTATCGTTGATTTTGCAAAAAATCAGCATTTTAATACAAAAACACTTCAAGTAAATACTGCCAATGTTAAAAAAGTAGTATTTGGATCGCACAAAAATTTTTATAGATTAGCAATCTACCTAGATGGTAAATATGATTATGATTACTCAAAAAATAAAAATCTTCATATATTTAATCTTCACTAAGAGTTTTTTAACTCTTAAAGCCTTTAGGCGATATTTTGCTCTCTTTAATATGGTATTTATTTTAAAAAATTCTTTTTTCATCAAATAAGCTAAGCTATATTAAAAATCCTCTTAAAGAAAATATAAACACTAATTAATTTTTAGTATAATTTCAATAAAATTCAAAAGATTGTAAATGACTTATACTATTTTGCCTCCTAATCAATTTTTAGATGATTATGTTTTAAATGTTGAATTTTACCACTATGCTAAAATTTCAAAAAATGCCTTTAAATTTTGGAAAAATACACAAGCTGCAAAATATCAAGGCACAAGAATTATTTTCTTGCATAAAAAAAATATCTTGGCTAAGTATCAAAATATCGTAAGTCAATGCACAAATTTAAATGGATACGTTTTAGCAAGTGCTTTTTGTTCTTTTACTACCTTAGCACCATCACATTTAGTTAAAAAGAATAATTCTCAAATTTATAAACTTTTACAATTAAAAGAAATTCAAGGAATAAAATTTGTAAATTTAAAAGCATTTTATGATTTTTTAAAGCTTGATTATAATTGCAATATTTACATAGAAAAATGCCATTTTTTTAGCCCCACTCCACTAGAAAAAAGAATTCAAATCACTCCTTCTTTGTGCGTAGGGTATTATTAATATAAAAATTTATTATTAATCCATCTCATAAGTATCATCATCATTGTATTCATCATTATACTCATAATCATCATCATCGTAATTATAAGATCTTTGTTTATCTACATACTCATCATCTTCTATATCATCATATACTTCATCTTCATAATCTTGAAATTCTTCATCATATGCCATTTGTTTTTCCTTGGTTTAATATTTTTTGTAATATTTTAATATAATTTTTTAAATTTAAAGCGAGGAAAAATATGCACTTAACACACTTAGATGAAAAAAATCACCCAAAAATGGTCGATGTAAGTGAGAAAGATATTAGTTCTAGGGAGGCTGTAGCTAGTGGAAAAATTTATATGAGCGAAGAAGCTTTTAAAGCTATTATAGAAAATAAAGCTAAAAAAGGACCTGTTTTGCAAACTGCAATCATAGCAGCTATTATGGGGACTAAACAAACTTCAAATCTCATACCTATGTGTCATCCTTTGATGATTTCAAAAGTGCAAACTCATATTGAAGAAAATCAACAAGAACACTCTTTTAAGCTTTATGTTAGTGTAAAATGTGAGGGCAAAACAGGAGTTGAAATGGAAAGTTTAACAGGAGTAAGCATAGGACTTTTAACTATTTATGATATGATAAAAGCTATTGATAAAAGTATGCAAATTACTGATATCGTCTTAGAAAGCAAGGAAGGGGGGAAAAGTGGTAAATATTTGCGATCTTAATAAAGAACCTATTATAAATTATCCTACTTTTTGGGACTATAAAGTAGTGGTAGAAGCTGATACTGATATTTTAGAAATCTTTAATAATATCTTTAACGAAAGAGAATTTAAATACAAACTCTCAAATACTAGCAAAGAAGGTAAATATAAAAGCTATCTTTTAAGTGTTTATGTTGATAGCAAGGCTGATCGTTTAAATATTTTTAACCAATTAAAAAATCAAACCAAATTTATACTTTAAGGATTAAATATGAAAAATTTATCATTGATTTTTGAAAATTCAATTTTAGCCGCTGAAAAAGAGCAAATTCCTAATCTAATTAGCGAATTAACCTTTAATTTAAGTTACAAAAAAATATCAAGCGAACATATAAGCAATGAAATATTACTAACAAATTTCATTAATATTTTAGAAAAATTACAACTTGCTAATGAAGAAAATATAGCAAAAATTATACAAGCAATCACTCAAGCTAGAATTGAAGATGAAAAAAAAATATTTTTCAATTACCTCAATGAGCTTAGCAACTTAAAAAGCAAAATAAAAGACCAAAAAGATATCATAAAAAATAAAATTTGTGAAAATTTTATTGATTTAGAACGCACTTTAGATACATTAAATTTAAAACATTTTCATATTAGTATCAATGACGCAATGCTTTATGATGTAGAATTTTTAGGGCTTTTGCAAGAAACAGCAGAAAATGCTTTTATCACAACTTTAGAAAAAGGAGAAGATGTAGAGCTTACAAGCTGTGAAATAGCAAAAAATTTAATCTTTAATGCTATTTGTGAGGGAGATTTTGAAACTAAAAGAATTTTGGATATTTCTAAAGTTGTCTTAAATTCTGCTTTTGATTTAGCTAATGAATCTAAAGTTTTTGCTTATGATTTATGTGTAGGTGTGATATATGGCACACAAGAAGGAATTTCTTTAGCAGTTGATAAATTTAAATCTAACCTTGCGTATTGTTCTTTAGAACAAGATTTAAAACAAAAAGAAAAAGAACTTGCTGATATCGAATACGAATTTATACAAATGCTAAAAAATATTAGTTTTTCTGTAAATAATCCAGTAAAAGATATATTAAAAGAATTACTTGATAATAAATTTGATACTTTATTTACAAAATTTAAACGATTAATACAAGAAAATAGGGAACAAATTTTAACAAAAATAAACGAATTAAAGCAAAATCCAAAAATCGATGATTTTAATAAATTTGCTCAAAGTAAGCTAAATATACTAGCAAAAGAATTAAATGGACTTGAAAAAATAGCTAGTGAAAAATATAAAAATTTAGATAAACATAATGCAAAAGAATTAGGCAAAAGATTGTGGCAAAAAGCTAAAAAAATTATCAAAAATAAAAATTTATAAAAACATTTCATTATATTTTATGATATACTCCATAAAAATATTACTTTTAAAAAAGGAGAAGCCTATGAGTGCAAAAATGGGGGGGGGTATTCAAATACAATGATATTTTTAACTGGTTTTTATAGTATTAAAAAGAAACTTTTGTTTGTATTTACTTTAAATATTGTATTAGCTATGTTTGTCATCACTTTACTTGCCTTTTTATCTAGTAAAGAAAATATTATTTCAAATAGCAAAACAGCAAACGAAGCGTATTTGCTGACAACAGCAACTCAAGTTAATGGCTATGTAGATAATTATATAGATGTCTTATTAGCTATTAAAAAACGTATAGAATCTATGCCATTATATCAAACTAAGGATTTTAATTCTTTAGAACAATATTTTGCTAAAGATTTGCAGATCATTAAAGAAAGCTCAAACACTTTAGCCGTGTATCTTGGTTTTCCAGATGGCACAATGTTAGTAAGTGATGCAGATTCAGATAAACAAAATAAAAATTTTAGAAAAAGAGGTGGCGGGATTTCATCTTATGATAATCCTGAATATGATTCAACTTCAAGGGCTTGGTATAAAGGAGCTATCGCAAATAATGGAATTTTTGTCAGTGATGTGTATGAAGATTCTGTAACAAGACTCCCTTCTTTTACTTATTCTGTTCCTATTATAAAAGAAGGTAGATTGGTCGCAGTTTTGGGGATAGATTTATTATTAACTCCACTTCAGCAAAATTTTGAAAAATTACCAGGAAAAGTTTTTGTATTTGACACAACAAGCTCAATTCCTTTTGCATCTAGCGATAAAAGCATAATTTTAAAACAATACCCAAGCATATCTAAGATTATGCAACATTACAAAGATGTTGGAGATTATAAAACTTTTGAATATCTTCGTGCAGATCAAACTAAGAAATTTGGAATATGCACTCGCATAAACAATTCTAAAGCTAAAATAAATTACATAGCTTGTGCTGTGCAAGAACAAGAGAGTTTAGAAAAAGCGATAAATCAAAGTGCATATACTCAAATTTTCATTTCTATCGTTATTTCTATCATATCGTGCTTCATAGCTTATATGATTTTAGTAAGAATGTTTTCCCCAATCCAAAAAATCCAAACAGGCTTAAATTCATTCTTTGATTTTATCAATCATAAAACAAAA
>NZ_JAHHTD010000030.1 GCF_020024835.1 Campylobacter sp.
ATGAAAAAAACTTAAATTCAACTAAAAATACAAAAGATTTTAAAGATGAAAATTTAATAAAAGAAGAAAATACTCCAGCAAATAACTCTCAAAATACGAATAATACAATCTTAAATAAAAATGATAATAATACTTTAGAAAATATTTTTAAAACTAATAAAAATTTAAATTTTTCTCAAAATTTACAAGAAGAATTATTGGCAAATCTTAGTAAAGAATTAAATCAAACTGGCAACAAACTTAATGAAGTTTTAAAAGCGTTGGATTTTAAAAGTTATGAAGCAAAAAATTCATTAGATGATATAAAAAATATAGAAAAAAAACTTGAACTCTCCATTAAAGATCTTTCTAAAATTACTCAAAAAAGCACCAATGAAATCAATGCAGATTTACAAAAAGATATAAAATCTACACTTTTACAAATCTCAAATTTAGCTAAAAATTTAGATAATGAAAATATTTTAAATCAAACCAATCGTCTTATAACTCAACTAGAATTTAATCAATTGCTTTCTTTAGCAGATAATAATATCCATACTTTTTTACCATTTTTTTGGGATGATTTAGAAAAATCAAACGTAGTTTTTAAACGTGGAAAAAAAGATAAATTTTATGCTCAAATAAATCTTGAATTTGAAAAACTTGGAAAAATTAATGTATTTTTATCTTTAAATAACGATAAATACATTGACATAAATATGATGATAGAAAATATTGAATTTAGAAAAAAATTATATGAAAAAGCACATGAGTTAAAAAGATCTCTAAGCGAAGTAGGACTTTTAAGTTCAAATTTTTTTATAAGCGATATAGTAAGAAGCAAATTTAAAAGTCAAGATGAATACAATGATTTTAATATGGGTTTTGATACGAAAGCATAAATATGACGAAAAAAATAAAAAAAGCAGTTGCACTAGGCTATAAAAAAGAAGAACAAAATGCCCCAAAAATTTTAGCTAATGCTAAAGGTGAAAATGCCACTAAAATTATTTCTTTAGCAAAAGAAAATGGCATACCTATCAAAGAAGATAAGGATTTAGTAGAAGTTTTAAGCAAGCTAGATTTAGGTGATGAAATCCCACCTAATATGTATAAAGCAGTGGCTGAAATTTTTGCCTTTTTATATAAAATAGCTAATGAAGATAAAATCAAATAAAATGAGCTAAATTGTTAGAAAATTTAATATACTCATAGGCATTTTTATTCCATTTTAAATATCCTTGTTCAGCAATTAAAACTATAGTAGATCCTAGTTCAAAATTTCCCAATCTTTGACCTTTTTTTACAAGAAGATTCTCATAAGTATGGGTAAAGTCATAATTTGCGGCATTTGTTTGTATGCTAGGATCAAATGCAAATTTCATTTTACCAACATTTAAAGCACCTACAAAAACCATCCAAAAAAGGAATTTATCATCTACTAGAGTTTTTAAAACAACTCTTTCGTTTTTAGTATAAAGATTAACTATTTTTGCAAGTTTTGACTCACTAACACTAAATAAAGCTCCGCTAATATAGCTAGCACTTAAAATTTTCATATCACAAGGGGCGTGATAATGATGATAATCCCTTGGAGAAAGATAAATATTCACATAATCTACCCCGTTTTCTAATTCTTCTTTTGTTGCTGCTTGTTTTAAAAGCTCTTCTACACCATAACTTGACCCTTTAATGCTAAGAGCAATATTTTGTTTTGATTTATTTTGATAACTACTTCCAAGTTCTAAAATTTTTCCATCACTTGGACTTATGAATCCTTCATCTAATTTTCTTTCATTTTGTAAAGTTCTAGTAAATAAAGCATTTAAACTATCGTATTCTTCATAATATTTAAATTCACTCATATTTATATCAAAAGCTTTTATATAGGCTTTATTAATATTTTTTTGTATCACTTGTGGAAATTTAATCTTAGCTATCATTCCAAAAATTCTTGATATACTATTGCTTAATATCATTTATTCTCCTTTTAATTTCAAAAAAGCTATTTCACTAGGTGCTAAAAATCTTAAAGCAGGACCCCAAAAGCCTGCTCCACTACTTACATACAATAATGTTTTTTTACTAAGCTGATACAATCCATACACATATCCTTGTTCTAATAAAACTAGTAAAGAAAAAGGAAATATTTGTCCAGCGTGAGTGTGGCCTGATAAAACTAAATCAAAATCTTTTACATTATTTATCTTCACATATTTTGGCTGATGAGTGATTAATATATTAAATTTATCATTATTTATCTGTTGTGTAAGCTTTGATATATCGCTTTCTTTATGTCCTAAATATTTAGCACTAAGATCTAAAGTGCCACTTAAAGAAAAATTTTCAAATTGAAAAATTTCATCTTCTAAAACTCTAAAATTTTTTAATTTTTTCAACTTATTACCAATCTTTTCGATATTATGATAATATTCGTGATTACCATATACATAAAAAGTGCCATATTTTGATTTAAAATTTTCTAAAATACTAAGATAATCCATCTTATCAATATTAGCATCTATTAAATCACCTGCAATAATCACTACATCAGCATTTAAGGTATTTACCTTATCAACTAAGCCTTGCAAAAATTCTTTTCCTAAATTTTTTCCTAAATGCACATCAGAAATTAAAGCTATATTTATATTTTCTTTAAGTTTTGTATTTTTTATGTCTATATGCTTTATTTTAGGCAAGCTCACAGCATTAATAAAGCCTTTAAAAATCATACTTACGCTAAGTATGATAAACCAAGAATCAAAAATAAGTTTTAAAAATTTTCTTCTTTGAGTGTTAAAAATTTGTTTTTTTTTACTAAAAAAAATCCAACTTCCTAATTCAAATAATATAGTAAAAAGTAGCAAAGAACAAGTAATAGTAGGAAAAATAGCCAAAATATAATAAATTTTTCCGCTTAAAAAATCATTACGCATACTGGCAAAAAAAACTATTTGCATACAAAAAATAAAAATCATAAAAAATTTCAAAATTACTTTATAATTTGCTAGAAAATCAATTCGATTTAAAAATCTTTTATAAATATACCAATTTGCTAACGTAAAAAAAAATACTAATATGCTAAAAAAAATCACCATTTTCATTGTGTAATTGTATTTAAGCAAAATTAATATTTTTTAAAGTAGAATTCTAAAAAATATCAGGGAATAATCTTGGCCTTAATTGATTTAATAGACGCAAATAAAAAATTTAATACAAAAATTATACTAGAAAATGCAAATTTTAGTGCAAATTTAGGTGAAAAAATAGCTATCATTGGAAAAAATGGAGAAGGAAAGTCAAGTCTTTTAAAAATACTCATTGGGGCTTTAAAATTAGACACTGGAAGAGTAATTAAACAAAACAATATAAGTATTGCTATGTTAAGCCAACAAGTAAGTTTTGAAAATTCTTTAAGTGTAACTCAAGTAATAAAACAAGAATTAAAAGAAATTTATAATGCTTTAAATGAATTTAATATTTACAACGAAAAATTATCTTTTGATCCTAACAACAAAGAATATTTAAAAAAAGTAGATGATTTAAGTTTGATAATTGACTCAAAAGATGCTTGGAATTTAGATCAAAAAATTCAAAGAATTTTAGAAGAATTTAGTTTAAAAGAGTATGAAAATCGACCACTTTGCTCATTAAGCGGAGGGGAAATTAGGCGCGTTGGGCTTTGCACGTTGTTACTAAAAAATCCAGATATTTTACTTTTAGATGAACCAACTAATCACTTAGATGTTTATATGAGTAGTTTTTTAGAAGAAAGATTAAAAACTTCTAAAATGTGTGTTATTTTTATTTCTCATGATAGACATTTTATAGATGCTATAGCTCAAAAATGTGTAGAGGTTGAAGCTGGAAAATTAAGTATTTTTGAAGGTGGATACACCCAATATTTAGAAAAAAAAGCTGATATTTTAGCATCTTTATCTAAAAGCCATGAGACCTTATTAAAACAATTAAAAAGTGAAGAAGAATGGTTAAAAAGGGGCGTAAAAGCAAGACTCAAACGCAACGAAGGTCGCAAAGAACGTATTTTAAAAATGCGTGAAGAAGCTAAAAAAAATCCTAGTGCAATTAAACGCTTGCAACTTGAAATTAAAAGAGCTAGTAAAAATTTCAATCAAACTCAAAGTCAAAATCGCAAAAAAATGCTTTTTGAACTAAAAGATATCACAAAAATAACTTCTGAAAAAACACTCTTTCAAAATTTTAGCACTAGAATATTACAAGGTGAGCATATTGCAATAGTAGGAAAAAATGGCTGCGGTAAATCTACTTTTTTAAAAATTTTATTAGACCAAATTCCTTTAGATAGTGGAGAGATTAAAAGAGGAGATATAAAAATAGGTTATTTTGATCAAAGTAGAAGTTTGTTAAATACCGACAAAACACTTTTAGAAATTTTTTGTCCTAATGGCGGAGATCATATTCAAGTACGTGGAAAAAATATACATGTTTATGGATATTTAAAACAATTTTTATTCCCTAAAGAATTCTTAGATCAAAGTGTGAGTGTATTAAGCGGAGGAGAGAAAAATAAAGTCGCATTAGCTTTGCTTTTTACAAAAGAATATGACGTTTTAATTTTAGATGAACCCACAAATGATCTTGATATTGCCACCATAAATATTTTAGAAGAATACTTACTTTCTTTTGAAGGAGCCATTTTACTAGTATCTCATGATAGATATTTTGTTGATAAAATAGCTACAAAACTTTATACTTTTGAAGATAATTCAACCATAAACATAGAAGTAATCTCATATAGTGAATACTTAGAAAATGAAAAAGAACTCAAAGATTTCAAAGAATTTTCTCAATATCTTGTTACAAATGAAAATCAAAGTCAAAAAAATAAGGAAAAAACTACTAAAAAATTAAGTTATAAAGAAAATGAAATTTTAAATTCTCACCCTGATAAAATTCAAAAAATAGAAGAAGAAATCAAACAAATAAGAAATTCTCTAAGTGATCCTAAAATTTATCAAAAGAAAGGAATTGATTTTTTATATAATCAACTCAACGCACTTGAACAAGATCTAGAATTTTTAGAGAAAGAATATTTTGAAATTTTAGAAAAAAGTGAAAATTTATAGAGATATTAACTCTTATTTTATTAGCTTGATTACAATTTATAAAATAAAAAGGGGAAACTATGATATTAATGACTATTTTGTGTATTTATACATTATTTACACTTTACATTTCTTATAATCAAATTCAATTTATAAAAAAAGAAAAAAATAAACAAGCAGTAATTTTAAGTAAAAATGATTATATCAACGCAGCAAATATAGCTATAGAAAATGAAAAATACAAAATGTTTTCAAACATTTATCATTTAATCATCAACATAGCTTGGCTTAGTTTTGGATTTTTATATCTTAAAGATTTTTTTATAAAAGAAAATTCTACTTTTGAAAATACATTATTTTTGCTCGCATTCTTACTTATACTTAGTATTTTAAATTTACCTTTAGGGTATTATGAGAGTTTTGTTAAAGATAAAAAACATGGCTTTTCAAATATAACTTTAGCACTTTTTATAAAAGATAGTTTAAAATCTTTGATTTTAATGCTTATATTTGGTTTTTTAATAATATATTCTTTAGTTTTTTGTTTTGAATTTTTTGGTGATTATTGGTGGATAGTAGCTTTTGCCTTAAGTTTTAGCATAATTATCATTATTAACTTAATCTATCCTACCTTCATAGCCCCTATATTTAACAAAATGACAAAATTAGATAATGAAAAATTGCTAGAAAAAATCACAAATTTAATGCATAAGTGTGGTTTTAATGCCAATGGAATTTATATCATCGATGCAAGTAAAAGAGATAAAAGATTAAATGCTTATTTTGGAGGACTTTTTAAAAGCAAAAGAGTTGTATTATTTGATACACTTTTAAAAGCTTTAAAAGAAAATGAACTTATAGCTGTTTTAGGACACGAGCTTGGACACTTTGTGCATAAAGATTTAATAAAAATGCTTCTTATGAGTGCTTTAATGCTTTTTGCTTTATTTTTTATCTTTGCACATTTACCAAATTTATTTTACACTCAAAGTCATCTTGATGAGGTTAATGCTGGAGTTTTTGCTTTATTAATAATTTTTGGAAATATTTTTACTTTTTTTATTTCCCCTTTTATCAATAAAATAAGTCAAAAAAATGAATTTAATGCTGATTTACATGGAGCAAAATTAAGTTCAAAAAGTGATATGAAAGACGCTCTAATAGCACTTGCAAAAGAAAACAAAGCTTTTATAAAAGCAAGTCCAATATATACATTTTTTTACTTAAGCCATCCTTGTATTTATGATAGAATCAAAGCATTACAATGATGCCTATTGAAAAAGCATTAAAAATAGCTTATACTAAAGATTTATCACATAAAGAACACATAATATTCATACTCTGTGCATTTTTAAAAAAAGATAAATCTTGGATTTTTTTAAACCCTGAATTTTTAATTGATGAAAAAAAATTTTTTATGCTTGTTGATCGTTTTTTAAATGGAGAACCATTTGAATATATTTTTAAACAAACTAATTTTTATGGTATGGATTTTTTTATTGAAAATGGAGTTTTAATTCCTCGTTTTGATAGTGAAATTTTACTAGAAAAATGTTTAGAAATTTTAGATACTTATCATTTTAAACATATCTTAGAAATAGGATTTGGAAGTGGCGTTTTAAGTATCATTTTAGCAAAATTAAAAAAGATTTCACTTCAAGCTTGCGATATAAACCCATTAGCACTAAATCTTGCTAAAAAGAATGCAAAGCACCATCAAGTTTTAGATCATATTGATTTTAAGCTTTGTAATTTTAAAAAATTGAATTTAAATTACGATTTTATATTTTCAAATCCTCCTTATATAAAAAATTCCTATCCATTAGACAAATGGGTAAAAAATGAACCTCATAATGCTTTATATGGTGGTAAAAAAGGTTGGGAAATTTTAGAAGATATAATTATTTTTGCTAGAAATAAAAAATGCAAGATTTTAGCTTGTGAATTTGGATATGATCAAAAAGAACTTTTAAATCAAATTTTAAACAAATACGACTTTAAAGCTGAATTTTTTACCGATTATCAAGGTTTTGATAGAGTTTTTATTGCACGTAGTTTAGAATATTAAAATATAATTATTTCATTTTATTAAGGAGGAAAATTATTATGAAAGCTGTGTATTTATTTTTACTTGCAAGTTTAATTGGTATAGAAATTAGCATTGGTGTATTTTTAGCTCCTACTATATTTTATCCTGAAAAATTCATAGGAGAAGGAATTTTAACCCATTTTCAAAGCGGACTTTTAATGACAAATATTTTTGTTAAATTTGGTTATGTTTTGCTTGGAGTTAGTATCATATCCATATTAATAGAAATTTTTTCTTTTAAAAATAAAAATTATACTTTTAAAATAAATTTTTCAAAATTTATGCTTTCTTTAATTATTTTGGCACTAAGTTTGCTTTTTGTTTTTTACTTTAGTGCTTACATATTGCAAGCACAAACTTTAGGGGAAAAAGCAACACAAACTCAAGAATTTGTAAAAATTCATAATGCTAGTGAGATTGTGATGAAAATTATTATGTTTTCTCAATTTGCTTTATTTTTTCTAAATTTTAAAAAAAATGATATAATACAATAAGTCTAAAAAAGGAGTAGAGCGATGAAAATAAATGATATAGGATCAACTCAATCAAACCATTATGTAAATCAAGCACAAAAAAGTCAAGAAAAAGCTTTATCAAATATAGCTGCAATCCGTGCTATTGATGGCACTGATAGTGCAAACTTAGCCATAGCAGATTCATTAAGAAGCCAATATGGCACAATTGATCAAGGAATTTTAAATGCTTATGATTCTATAGGTGTTTTACAAATAGCAGATTCAGCGCTAAATAACATAACAGCTACTGCGGATAGATTAAATGAACTTTCAGTTCGCTCAAACAATGCCGCACTAAATGATAGACAAAAAGGTATGCTAAATACCGAAGCAACTAGACTTGTAGATTCTATAAATGATGCTTTTTCAAGTGCTAGTTTTAATGGAAAAAATGTTTTTCAAAGTATGGATTTTGTAGTTGGTTCTGGTGTTGAAAGTATAAATTTAAATCAACCAAATACAACTGATTTAAATCTTGAAAATCAAGATAAAATTAGTGGATTTCTTGATCAAGTAGGAGCTTTGCGTGCAGATATTGGTGCTGGAATTAGTGCTATTAATGCCAACATAAATTCTTCTTTGCAAACTAGTATCAACACTAAAGAAGCTGAAAGCAAATTACAAAATAATGATCTAGCTAAAAATGTAAATGATTTTAATGCAAATTATTTAAAAGAAAATGCATTTTTATTTGCTAATGCTCATTCAAATATAATGCTACAAACAAAATTAGCAAGCTTACTCCAATAACATACTCCCTTTTTGGGAGTTTTATAAGAAAACTATGCAAAATAATGCCTTGTTAAAGCAAGTTTTTAATCATCATCTTTATAAAGAAATTCAAGATTTAAATAATAAAATTTTAAAATCACAAATTCAAGTAAAAAATGATAGTTTTGATATTACGTGTGATAAAGCTTTCGATGAAACAATTAAAAACATAGCCTTGCAATTAAAACCCTGGCGTAAAGGACCATTTAAAATCAATGATCTTTTTATTGATACAGAATGGCAAAGTTTTATTAAATTTAATATATTAAAAAATCATATATCTTGTATCAAAGATAAAGTTGTAGCAGATATTGGGTGTAATAATGGTTATTATATGTTCAAAATGCTAGAATTTAATCCAAAAAAAATTATAGGCTTTGATCCATCTATAAAATACTATCTCCAATTTTTATTACTAAATTCTTTAGCAAAAACTCATATACAATATGAATTACTAGGCGTAGCTGATGTAGTGCATTATCCTGTTAAATTTGATATTATCTTTTGTCTTGGCGTAATTTATCACAGAAGTGATCCTATAATGATGTTAAAACAAATCAAACAATCTCTCAATAAAAAAGGTATAGTATTTTTAGATACTATGTATATAGAAGATGAAAGAGAAATTGCACTCATTCCTCAAAAAACTTATTCAAAAATACCAAATATTTTTTTTATTCCGTCGATATTAGGTTTAAGAAATTGGTGTATTAAAGCTGGTTTTAATAAATTTGAAGTTTTAGCTACAAAGCAAACAGATCTTAAAGAACAAAGAAAAACCGAATGGATAGATTCTTATTCTTTAGAGTGTTTTTTAGATAAAAATAATTCAAATTTTACATGTGAAGGTTATCCAGCTCCAAGAAGAGTTTATGTAAAGTTAGAGGTTTAAAATGGCAAAAAGTGCAAGTATAGTTAATATAGAAGAATTAATAGATCCTGAAGAATTAAATCGCATTAAAACAGAACTCGTTACTTGTCCAAGTATCAACAACAACTTATCAGGAAGTATCTCTCACGTGGAAAAGAATTTTGCCAAAGGTATATTAATCACCACAGGAGATATGGTAGTAGATGATTTTGGCTTAGTTCATAGCGGTTTTGTATTCAATGCTGCAAATTATATAGCACAAGCTGCTATCAATAAAGAATTTAGCGTCTTAATAGGCTCTAGAAGTTTTTTTTATGCACCTTTAAAAGTTGGTGATATTTTAAATCTTGAAGCAAACGCCTTGTTTAGTGATGATGCTAGAAAAAGAGAAGTAAAGGTTGTTGGCTTTGTAAATGAAATTAAAATTTTTGATGCTTCTTTTCAAGTTGTAACAACTGAAGATCATATATTTAAACTCAAGCAAACTCAAGCAAACTCAAGCAATACTAAAAATCAAGAACACGCAAATGAAGATAATTCGCAAGCTGAATTAAATGCTGCCCTTAAGAGTATCGGGGGTTAAAGGCAAATCAATCCAATTTTGCGGACATTCTTTATGATATATTCCGCTTGCATCGTAATATTCTTTGCAATCATCATAAAAACGATTAGAAATTCCTCTTTCATTAACAAAACATCCATTTAAAAATAACATCACAAATACTAAAATAACTCTTTTTAACATTTCATTTTAACCTTATTTGTTTGCGCCACTTATAAGGTTCTATAGGATTTTTATCCTCCCATAAACCCTTTTTGGCACTTTTAGCTATATTTTGCACATTAAGATATAAATCACTATAATACTCATAAGCCCATGCGTAACCATTTTTGACCATAATTTGATTAATATCTTTATCATTTAGATAAACAATAGCTAAGATTCTACCATATTTATCCTCATCTTTTATACTTAAAGTAACTTCTTTATTTAAGACAATAGCACTTAAAAATTTTTTTGATATTTGTCCATAGGCCTGATTTTTTTCTGGAGCATCTATACCAAATAATCTTATTTTACTTTCTTTTTGTTTTATTATAACCTTTATAGTATCTCCATCTATAACCTCAACAACTTTTGCTTGTATATATAAATTTGTATCATAATTTAATACATAAGCAAAAATTACCAAAAAGACTGCAATTAAAAAAAATTTAGGATCTTTTAATAAATCCAACAAAAATTTCATTTGTTTTTTAGAAAATTTCATTTTATACCTAAGCAAAATATGTCATAATTATCATAAAAAAGGAAAAATTATGGAAGAAATTATACAAAATTTTAAACAAATAGCTAAAATACCTCATTGTAGCTATGAAACTGATCAATTAAAAGATTTTTTAATCTCTTATGCAAAGGAACAAAACTGCATAGTAAAGACTGATAAAGCTGGCAATATACAAGCTTATAAAGGAAATCCTAAAATTTGTTTGCAAAGTCATTATGATATGGTTTGTATGGGAAATGCTCCTAAAATAGAAATTTATGAAGAACAAGGTTTTTTAAAGGCAAAAAATTCAAGTCTTGGAGCAGATAATGGTATAGGCGTTGCTTTAATGATGCAAGCTTTGAAAGATTATGAAAATATAGAATGTCTTTTTACAAATAATGAGGAAGTTGGACTTGGTGGAGCAAATAACTTAGAATTAACTCTTATTTCAAAAAAACTTTTAAATTTAGATCACGAATATGATGAAGATATAGTCATTTCTTGTGCTGGCGGTGTTGATATTTTTGCAAATTTAGATTTAATTTTAGATGAAAAAGAAGAACAATGCTATGAATTAGAAGCTGTTTCTTTCAAAGGTGGGCATTCAGGAATTGATATTGTAAAAAATATTAAAAATTCAGTCAAAGAAATGGCTCAATTTATCAGTAAAAATAATGGAGAAATCTGCGAATTTTATGGTGGAGAAAGGATCAACTCCATACCTAAACACGCAAAAGCTATGGTATTTTTTAGCACACCTCCTAAGGAAAATAATTATTTTAAAATTAAACCCTTGGGTAAGATAAAAAGAACTTATTATAAAAATTCAAGCACAATATTAAATCTCATCAATGCTTTCTCTCAAGGTGTTAGAAGTTTTAATCCTCATTTAAATTTAGTCCAAACTAGCATAAATCTCTCTTTAGTTTATGAGAAAGAAGGAAAATTTCATTTTGAACTTTTTGCAAGATCAAATAATTTAGAAGAACTTCAAAATATAGAATTTGAAACATTGACTTATTTTAAAATGCTAAATTGCCAAACAAGTAGTGCAAATTTTTATGCACCTTGGGAAAATACAAATACCAAATTTGCAGAAGAAATTCTAAAATGTTTTAAAGAAGAAAATTTTAATGCTAAACTTTATGCTATACACGCTGGATTAGAATGTGGAGTTATAGGAAGCAAGCAAGAGCTTGAGTGTTGCTCCATAGGGCCAAATATTTATAGTCCTCACTCTACTGATGAAAAATGTGAATTAGCTTCTGTGGAAAAAATCAGCAAAATTCTAAAAAATATCCTCAAAAAATATCAATAATTTTATTTATTAGCGTCTATATAGATGCTAATAAATAATCACTCAAAGTCATAAATTTTTTATTTACTATTAATATTCATTGCATTATACTTTGCTTGATTTTAAAGATAAGGAGATGTCAATGCAAATACTAACAAGTCTTAGTGAAGGGTTTCAATTTAGTATCCAATTGGTAGTCGTGCTTATTTGTCTTTTTTATGGAGCAAAAAAAGGAGGTATTGCTTTAGGCTTATTAGGTGGCATAGGTTTATTAGTTTTAAGCTTTGGTTTTGCTGTTGCACCGGGAAAACCTTCTATTGATGTTATGCTTACTATTTTAGCAGTTGTTGTAGCAAGTGCGACATTACAAGCTAGTGGCGGCTTAGATGTAATGCTTCAAATTGCTGAAAAAATATTAAGAAAAAATCCTAAATTTTTAACTATCTTAGCACCTTTTGTTACTTGTTTTTTAACTATACTTTGTGGAACAGGACACGTTGTTTATACTATGATGCCTATTATTTATGACATAGCTATAAAAAATGGAATTCGCCCTGAACGTCCTATGGCAGCTTCAAGCATATCAAGCCAACTTGGGATTATTGCAAGTCCTGTTTCTGTCGCTGTTGTAAGCTTAACTGCATTACTTTTAAATCCTAATTTAAACAAACACCAATTAGCAGGATTTGATGGATATGTGGATTTATTAGCCATTACCATACCTTCTACTCTAATAGGTGTCTTAGCTATTGGAATTTTTTCATGGTTTAGAGGAAAAGATCTTGATAAAGATGAAGAATTTCAAGCAAAATTAAAAAATCCTGAGCAAAAAGAATACATCTATGGAGAAAGCAAAACTTTATTAAATGAAAAATTATCCACCATTCAGTGGGTAGCTATGTGGATATTCTTAGGTGCTATTGCTATTGTTGCTATACTTGGAGCGTTTCCAGAGCTTAGACCTCAATTTGCAAATGCAAAAGGAGTGATTAAGCCTATGAGTATGGTTGCTACTATACAAATGTTTATGCTTTTAGCAGGATCAGCTTTAATAATATTTACAAAATTAGATCCAAGTAAAATCGCTAAAAATGAAATTTTTAAATCCGGTATGATAGCACTTGTGGCAGTTTTTGGAATTTCTTGGATGGCAGATACTATGTTTGCAGTGCATACGCCTATGATGAAAGAATCTTTAGGAGATATTGTCAAAGCATATCCTTGGACTTATGCTTTAATGCTTTTGCTTATATCTAAATTCGTAAATTCTCAAGCAGCAGCAATAGCAGCTTTTGTCCCGCTTGCTTTAGGTATAGGGGTTGAACCAGGTATTATTATAGCTTTTGCAGCAGCTTGCTATGGATATTATATTTTACCAACTTATCCAAGCGACTTAGCTACTATACAATTTGACAGATCAGGCACTACCAAAATAGGCAAATATGTCATTAATCATAGCTTTATTCTTCCAGGTTTAATAGGAGTTATCACTTCTTGTATAACAGGATATTTTCTAGCTTTAAGCGTAGGGTATTTATAAGATAAGGGCTTTTGCCCTTATTAATTTATCAGATTTTATCTATACCACATTTTTGATTTCATAGCCTTCACATTTACCATAATTCATCTTTGCAAACTATATTTTTGCCATTTTTATCTAGTTTATACTCAAACACACTACACAAAGCTCTAAAATTTAAAAAAGCCTCATACCCTACCCTTTTTTTAAAGCTCTTGCGTTTAGATTATCTCACAGCTTAAGAATAAACTCACACTAATCATTAAAAATTCATACTATTTCTTATTAAAATTATTTATTTGAAAGCTCTTTTACTATACGGATAAGCTCCTCTAAAGAAGTAATGTATTTAGGATTTATTTGATATTTTCCATTTACTACAAAAGTTGGTGTTCCGTATCTTTTAGCAATTTCATTAGCCAATTTATAATCACTCAAAAGCTCCTTTGCTTCTTTAGTATCTAAAAATTGATCTAATTCTTCTTTAGTCGCTCCAAGGGCATTTAAGCCTATTTTGTAAAATAATTTTTCATCGTCTAATTGCATTTTATTTTCAAAATAACTTACAAAATACACATCAGCTAATTTATGCGTCAAACTATCCTTACTACCTCCATCTAAACCTTTAGCCTTATCTTTAAAGGAAGCTAAAGCAAGCATTTCATTTAAAGCTTTTCCATTTTTACTCATAGAACTAGCAGAAAAAATATCATATCTTAAATTCGGCAAAGCCTCTTTTACTTTAGCAAGAGTATTAAATTTATGATGATTATAACAATGCACGCAACGATATGAAAAAACTTCTATTAAAGAATTTTGTGCATTATGCACCGGATTTTTTAAAACTATATATTCTTCGCCCTCACTCAAAGCATTCGCATTTATACTAAAAATCAAAACAACTAAAAACTTAAAACAAATTTGAGATATTTTCATAATTTTTCCTTTTAAAATTACAATCTTAACATATTAAACAAAATTAAAATTACATTTGATTTTATGCTTTTATTAATAGGCTTTTAGTTACAATTTTTTATCAAAAATTTCATTATCTTAGGAAAAAATATGCACTTTCATTTACTTACACCTTGTGAATTTATCAAAAAATACAGCACAAAAACTCCCACAAAAGAATTAATCACAACTTTTAAAAATCAAATCAATAATTTTTTACAAAAAACCGCTAAAGCTAGTGAAGAAGAATTTCAAAAAAATGAAATCGCAAAACTCTTGCAAGATACTTATCATTATGATTTAAATACTAAAGGCAAAATCGATCTTGCTATTTATGATGATGAAAAAGCAAATGTCATCTTTGAAGTAAAATCTACCGCAAACAAAAATGAATTTCCAAAATCAAAAGAAAATTTACTTTCTAAAGCATTTTGCGAGAGTATATTGTATTTTTTAAGAGAAAAACAAGATAAAAATAACGCCATAAAGCACATCATACTTTGCACTGCAAGAGAATTTTTCATCATAGACGCTAAAGAATACGAAAGCCTTTTTGCTAATGACAAAGCCATAAAAACATTTTATAAAAATTGTGATTTCAAAGAAGGCACCGACAAAAGCACAGGTAAATTTTACGAAGATACTTTTTCTTATCTAGAAAATTTAGATAAAAGTTTAAGCTATACTTATTTTAAATTAAGCTCTGATTTAGATGATGAAAATTTTGCTTATATTTATCAAATTTTTTCTCCTTATGTTTTATTGCGTCAAAAGCACCATTATGACGCTAATGCTTTAAATAAAAAATTTTATGATGAATTACTTTACATCTTAGGACTACAAGAAAACAAACAACAAAATATCATCTTATCATCTACGCCAAACACTCTAAGCTACGCCATTAAAAATGCTTTTAAAGATATAGACTTTGATGATATTTTCGCACTTTTAATCACTTGGAACAATCGCATTTTATTTTTAAGGCTTTTTGAATCTATGCTTTTGTCTTTTAAACACATACAAAAGCCCTTTTTATCAAGCGAAGTCATACCAAATTTTGCCAAGCTTTCAGAGCTTTTCTTTGAAGTTTTAGCTAAAAAAGAAGATCAAAGGACCTTAAAAGATTTTGAATTTATTCCATATCTAAATTCCTCATTATTTGACAAAAATGCTTTAGAACTTTGTGGCAAAGAAATCAAAATTTTAGATTCTAAACCTTTAGCCATTTTTGAAAAGTCGATATTAGAAAAAGATAAAGATTACAAAGATAAAAAAGAACTTCCGCTTTTAGAATACCTCTTTAGTTTTTTAAGAGCGTATGATTTTACCACCACAAACAAAGACATACAAGCAAATCAAAAAATCAACCACGACAAGCTTATAAACTCAAGCGTCTTAGGCAATGTCTTTGAAAAACTAAATGGCTACAAAGAAGGAAGCTTTTATACTCCAAGCTTTATCACTTCTTATATGTGCAAAGAAAGTATCTCAAAAATAGTGCTTGATAAATTTGAGCAAAAGCATAATTTAAAA
Source organism: Campylobacter sp. (assembly GCF_020024835.1). GTDB lineage: Bacteria > Campylobacterota > Campylobacteria > Campylobacterales > Campylobacteraceae > Campylobacter_D. The sequence goes on from NZ_JAHHTD010000030.1 coordinate 15,887, forward strand.
GCAAATTCTATCACAGAGCTAAGAATGCTAATTGATAGAAATTTTTCCATAGAAAAACAACAAGAGTATTTAAACACTCTTTTTAAGCTAAAGATTTGCGATCCGGCCGTAGGTAGCGGGCATTTTTTAGTTTCAGCTTTAAATGAGTTAGTTTTCATAGCTTATAAATTAGGGCTTATAAATTCTTTATTAAGAAATAAATTAGAGCTTGAAAACGATGAGCTTATAGTATTTACAAACGACAATAAGCTTTTTGAGTATCAAAAGCCTAGTTTTGAAGAAGATGAGTTGCATAAAATTCAAAAAGAACTTTTTGAATGCAAAAAGCAAATCATAGAAAATTGCCTCTTTGGCGTAGATATCAACCCAAATTCGTGCGAGATTACTAAGCTAAGATTATGGGTAGAGCTACTTAAATACAGCTATTATATCTTTGAAAATGATAAAAATCAAAACACCTTACAAACCTTGCCAAACATCGATATCAACATCAAATGCGGGAATTCACTCATAAGTTATTTTGAAATTCATAAAAGTTTAAACCACTACCCTAATATCAAAGAACGTATGGATAAATACAAACGCATAGTAAAAGACTACAAAGAAGGCTTTTACACAGACAAAACACTTATAGCAAAAGAAATTAAAAATTTAAAAGAATCTTTTAAAAACTTTTGTCTTAAAGATAAATTTAGCAAAGAAATCAAACAACTTACTAACCAAACTAACGAGTATTCTAAAAAATACGGAGACTTTTTAGCTTCAGAGCACCCAGATGACAAATTTAAAAGCTTTTTTTCTAAAAATATGTTTGAATTTGACTTTGATGAAAATAAAGCTTTAAAAGAATTTAAAGAGCTTTTAAAGCTTTATGAGAGCATATTTGACTTAGAAAGTGCAAATCCTTTTGAATGGCGTTTTGAATTTAGCGAAGTGCTTGATAATAATGGCGATTTTTTAGGCTTTGATTTAGTGATAGGCAACCCACCTTATATACGCCAAGAGCAAATCAAAGAATTAAAACCAAAATTATCAAAATCTTACAAAGTCTATAAAGGCACAAGCGATATTTACACTTATTTTTACGAGCTAGGTTTTAATGTGCTAAAACAAAATGGTATTTTATCTTTCATCACTTCAAACAAATACACAAGAGCAGGATACGGCGAGCCTTTGCGTGAATTTTTACTTAAAAATACTACGCTTTTAGAGTATTTAGACTTAAACGGCATAAAAGTTTTTGATAGTGCCACCGTGGATACTTCCATACTAAGCTTTAAAAAAACAAAATCACAAAAAAGCTATTTAAATTATCTAGCTTTAAATGATGAAAATTTAAAAGCTTGTAATTTCAACTTAAATCAAAACAAAGATTTTATACAAATTACGCAAAACTCTTTAAGCAAAGAAAGCTTTATTTTTAGCGATGAAAGCACTTCCTCTTTAAAAGCAAAGATAGAAAAAATCGGCACACCACTAAAAGATTGGCACGGACTTGATATAAACTATGGCATAAAAACAGGCTACAACGAAGCTTTTATCATAAGCACTGAAAAAAAAGATGAAATTTTAGCTAATTGCAAAGATGAAGATGAAAAAGAACGCACCGCCAAACTCATACGCAAAATGCTAAGAGGACGCGATATAAAAAGATATAGCTATGAATGGGCAGGATTGTGGGTGATTAATACTCACAATGGATACAAAAATAAACAAGGCAAAAAAATCCCTCCTATTGACATAGAGCAATACCCTACGCTAAAAGCTTATTTTGATGAAGTTGCAAAAAATCATAATGGTAAGGGCAAAGGATTTGTCAATAGAGATGATAAAGGCATTACTCCTTATAATCTTAGAAATTGTGCGTATTTAGAGGAATTTGAAAAAGAAAAGATTGTGTATCCAGAAACAACACAGGGGGCAAATTTTATTTACGACAATAAAGGATTTTTTGCAGAAAAAACAGCCTTTATTTTAGTATGCGAGAATTTAAAATACTTACAGGGATTATTATCATCAAATGCAGTAAGTTATTTTTACAGAAATTTTTCTCAAGGTTGTAAATTGGGAACTAATGGTTATCAATATAATAAACACGCCTTAGAAAATTTACCTATCCCAAAAATAACTTCTAAAAATGAAAAATTAGCAAATGAGCTTATAAGCTTAGTTGATGAAATTTTAAATTTAAAAGAAAAAGACAAAAACGCTAGCATAGATAAACTCCAAACCCAAATAGACAAAATAGTTTATTCTCTCTACTCCCTCACCGAAGAAGAAATAAAAATCATTGAAGGCAAATAATGGAAAATATTATAAAAATTATTCAATATTTCTCAGAGCTTAGTTCAAAAATTAAGTTAAACAATGCACTTGGATTAATGGATATAAACATCTATTGCGAAAATGATTTATTACAAATACTAAATAATATTTATGATTGGAATCTTTATAATGTAAATGAACGATACAAGAATGCAAAAGCTATTGATTTAATTGATGATAAACATCGTATTGCTATACAAGTAACATCTAATACGACAACCAACAAAATAAAAGAAACTATTGATAAATTTAAAGAAACACAATTTTTAGACTATGAATTATATATGTTTTATTTAACTGATGATTTGCCTAACAATACAAAGAAAGCTTTACAGAAAAACAACATCAAAAGCCTTTGTTTTAAAGATTTGATTCAAAAACTTCATTTTAATTCTGTAAAAGCACAAGAATTTATTACAAAAATTACTGAGAAAACAATTATTGAGAAATTTAAGGATATGTTAAAAAATTCGCAAAAATGGGATTTTGATAATAATTTAAATGTATATTATAACAATATTGACCCAAACTTTAGAATGAAGCTTGATGAGCATAATGAAGAAAATGAAAGATATAAGTGGTTAAGTGAAATTATGGCTATAAGCAAAAGATATAAAGGTGCTAAATTATATTTTAATTGTATTAGATTATTTTATAATGACATTGATTTAGGCATTAAAACATTTTCTGTGGATTTTTATCAAGAAATATTAACTATTGCCATACCACGTAATCTTTATTTTGATGATAAGAGAGATTTGTATTTTGATGGTTATATTATTGATGATAAAAATACGATGGATATAGATTCGCTTTTGACTTATTTTTTTAACTTCAAAAGTTCAAAAATATCATACAAACAATTTGTCAATCAACAAAAAAATTTAACTTATCAAAAATCTTCCAATTGTTTTATTCCTTTAATATTTTTTAAAAATTATG
>NZ_JAHHTD010000031.1 GCF_020024835.1 Campylobacter sp.
AAACTAGCTTTGAAGTAAAAATTATATTTGACTTAGAACTTTATTTTATATAGTAAGATACAAATATAGTTTAAGTGATATAGATATATTTTAAGATTTGGGTGTTATAGAATATTTAAGGTTGCATATAGCAACCAATTTATTAGTTTTTATTTATAAAAGTTGTAAATTATATTTTTATAAGTTATATTTTTTGTAAAAAAACACTTAAGTTATCTCCAATTGGTAGTATGTTTATTTTATTAATGAGAAAAATGATTTTGAAATTTTGATCATTATATAATTTAACTTATAAAATAAGCGGTTGTAAAACTTTATTTTTGTATTGTGGGGGGGGGTATTTAAATTATTTTTTAATTTCATATTTAATTCTATCAATTCTTTTTGAAATATAGGAGTATTAAAAGCATAGTTCCACCATTTTTTGTGAAAACTTTTTACAAGATTATCTTCAAAATCATAAGAAAATTTCCAAGGTTTTATATCAGTATTATAATGTATGATTTTTAAATTTGATAGAGCATATTCGTGTTGTTTTCTTGTGTATCTAATCATATAATTTTCACATTCGCATTTAAAAGTCGCATTTTGCACTAAAGAAAATCTTACAAAATTCCATTCTAATGGTAGTAAATAAATTTTATCTTTAAATATAATATTTAATACATCTTGATCACAAAAAATAGGATCATATAGTTTTAAAAATTCTAAAGCTTGTTTTCTTATATTTGCTTTTTTCCATTCTCTTAGATTAAGCAACAAAAAACCAGCATTAAAATGGTAATTTGGGTTTAATTTTATATCTTTTTTATTATTTCTAGCTGAAATAGTATGATTTGGCATATATATAGAGTCAAGAACACAAGCACAAAATTTATCTTTTAAATCAAGTGAGAAAAGTTCGCTAATATCACTTACAACTAGCATATCAACATCAAGATATAAGCATACATCAGCGTTAATGAACTCATCTATATAGAATCTTAAATAAGTTAAGTGATTTTTGCTATTTTCAAAACCCCAAGCTCTAGCATTTTTAAATTCATTGTTTTTTACTTTATGTATTAAAATTTTGCATTGAATAATTTTATTTAACTCTTGTTCAAAATCACTAATTTTATTTAAATTATTTTTAGATATAAAATCACTTATTATATGAAAATTAATTTTATTATTAATATTTATATTTTTTACTATGCTATAAATTAGCACAGATAGATATTTTATGTAATTATCATCAGAACAAAAAACTATGTTTAGCACTCATTACCCTTTATTTTTCATTAAGTTACACTATATTTTTATTTAAATACTTCAAAATTGGAATTTAATATAAATTGACTATAATTTTAAAATGGTTTTAGAAAAATTAGCTGATTGTCTTAATAACGATAATGTTTTTTTAAGCGGAGGTGCTGGGGTTGGTAAAACATATCTTATCTTAGAACTAGTAAGATTTTATAGATCTAAGGCAAAAGTAGTAATAGTTTTAGGATCAACTGCTATTAGCGCTTATGCACTAGGTGGGATTACCTTGCATAGCTTTTTTGCATTTAAAAGATGTCAAAATTACGATGAATTATATTATGAAGATAGAAAGCAAAAAGATAAATTAGATAAATTAAAACGAATTTTAAAGCAATGTGATTTATTAATTATTGATGAAATTTCAATGGTTAGTTCTTGGCATATGGAAATGATTTATTATAGGTTAAATCATTTTGAATTTAGTGGCAGATTGTTATTGGCTGGAGATTTTTTTCAACTCCCTCCGGTAATAAATAAAAATTATTCTCAATCTTTATTTCAAGATAGCTATTATGCTTTTTCATCTCATATATGGCAAGAATTTAATTTTAAAAATATAAGACTTTCATTGCCAAAAAGAACTGATGATAGAGAATTTTATGAACATTTATTTTATATACGAATTGGAGAAGTTAGTTTTAAAACAATAGATTATTTTAAAACTATGTTGATAGATAAAAACAAATTAGTATTTTATGAAGATGAATACACGTTGTTGTGTGCGACAAATAAAAAAACAAATTACATTAATGAAAAAAAGTTAAAACTTTTAGATACAGATGAAGTGATATTTGATGCAAGATTTGAAAAAATTGACTTAAATTTAGATGATAAAACTTTAAATCAATGGATTAAAGGATTAAATTTAATGTTTAATTTGAAAGTTAAAATAGGTGCTAAAATTATTTTTTGTATAAACAACAAAGAAGAAGGTTATTTTAATGGAGAACAAGGGAAAATTATCGATTTTATATATGAAGATAATGAGTGTTTAATTCTTATAGAAAAAAATAATGGAGATATTATTGAACTAAAGCCTTATGAATATACCTTCGAAGATTATGTTGTAAAAGATAATGAAAAAATTGAAGTAAATGTAAAGGCCAAATTTATACAATATCCTATAAAATTAGCTTATGCTATAACAATACATAAATCACAAGGAATGAGTATAGATAAATTAATATGTGATATTGATGGAATTTTTGAAAAAGGACAATTATATGTGTGTTTATCACGAGCAATTAATCCTAAAAATTTAAAAATTATTTATAGTGAGCAACTTCCTTTTGAAGATTATTTTTTAAAGATTTTAAAATATGATAAAAGTGTAAAAAGATTTTATCAAGAGCAAAAGTTTATTGATTTAGAAGAAGAGGGTGTAAAATGAAAATATTTATTTTATGTTTTTTAATATTGTATTCTATCGCAGATACTATAAGTGTTGAAAATTTTAGAACGGATTTATATACAAAGACAGGAAATAATATCTTAAAAAAAATAGAATTAGATTTAGAATTTGAAGGCAATAAGCTAGAAGAAAATAAGATCAAAGATGCTTTAAATACCATTATTTCGAGTTATTTTTATGAGGATTTATTTACAGAAGTTGGAAAGAATAATTTTAAAGATACTTTATTAAAATTTAGTAATAAAAAATTTGATATAGAGGAATTAAAAAATTTTTTGAAAGATAATCTAAAACAAGATAAAGAAGATATTGCTAGATTTCAAGAATTAAAAAATCAAAAAAAGTATGTAGGAGAAGATACAAATAAAACCAAAATAAGTGATTTAAATTCTAGCAATGATAAAGCTATGAGTGATTTAAATTCTAGTATGAATAAGGAAATAAACTCAAGTAAAGATACTATGAATATGATTTTAAAAACTATGGAAGATACACAAAGACAAATGCTTTTACCAAGTAAAAATGAAGAGTTGTTTTAATTTATCTTTTTAGTTGTTTATTACATCGTAATGATTTGGAAAATTTGGTATGAAAATTTTTTCATCTATTTTTTCATCTATTTTTTGATTAAATAGACTAGTTGTAACTAAATTTTGCAACTCATCTACATAGGAAATACTTGAGATTTGATTGTTTTTAAGATTAATTTTATATTTTATATTTTCATAATCTGCCTCATATAAATCATTATTAATTTTTTTAGCTTTCTTAAAAATTTGTTGAAGATTTGGTAAATTTTGAATTTTTGTAAAAATTACCTGCTCTAATTGAGGTTCGATAATTACTATCTTATGTTTGTTAATGTAAATTTGTTTAGAATTTGGATAGATGTAATTCCAAAATGCCTTATCTTGAGTGATGATAAAAGTTCCTTTGTATTCTATGAATGAGTTATTATTATAAACTTTTTGTATAAAATCACTACTAAAATTCTTAAAATTAATATCAAAAGCTAGAAGTTGTGAAAAAGTAAAAATAAATATAAATAAATATTTCATTATATCCCTCATTGTATTTTTTTCATTATACAAAATTTACATAAATAGAGGATTTTTATATAGTTCTAAAATAAAATAAGCTATAATCTTGGCTTTAGATTTTATGTAAAGGCAAAAAATGTTTTCTAACATATTTAAAGCAATATTTGGGACAAAAAATGATAGAGAAATAAAAAAATATTTAAAAAGAGTATCTCAAATTAATGCTTTAGAAACGAAATATCAAGAATTAAGCGATGATGAATTAAAAAAAATTTTTATAGATTTTCAGACTAAAATTCAAAATAAAGAAAAAACTTTAGATCAAATTTTAAATGATGTATTTGCTATTGTTAGAGAAGTTGGTAAAAGAACTTTAAATATGAGGCATTTTGATGTGCAATTAATCGGTGGTATGGTTTTGCACGAAGGTAAAATCGCTGAAATGAAAACTGGAGAGGGTAAGACTTTAGTGGCGACTTTACCTGTAGTATTAAATGCTATGGAAAAAAAAGGCGTGCATGTAGTTACGGTTAATGATTATTTAGCTAAAAGAGATGCAAAGCAAATGAGTGCTATTTATAACTTCTTAGGTTTTAGCGTAGGTGTGGTTTTGTCAGAGAATAATAGCGACGAGGACCACAAAAAAGCGTATGAGTGTGATATTACTTATGGCACAAATAATGAATTTGGGTTTGATTATCTACGAGATAATATGAAATTTTCAAATTTAGAAAAAGTTCAAAGAGAGCATAATTTTGTTATAGTAGATGAAGTTGATAGTATTTTAATAGATGAAGCAAGAACTCCTCTTATTATCAGCGGACCTACTAATAGGACTTTAGATGGATATATAAAAGCAAATGAGGTTGCTAAGCAAATGCAAAAAGGTAAGGCAGCGCTTACGCCTCAAGAATTGCCAACAGGTGATTTTGTAGTTGATGAGAAGAATAGGACTATATTAATAACTGAATCTGGAATATTAAAAGCTGAAAAATTATTTGGAGTGGAGAATTTATATAGTTTAGATAATGCTATTTTAGCACATCAATTAGACCAAGCTTTAAAAGCACATAATTTATTTGAAAAAGATGTTCATTATGTTTTAAGAAATAAAGAAATTGTAATCGTTGATGAATTTACAGGTCGTTTAAGTGAAGGAAGACGTTTTAGTGATGGATTACATCAAGCTCTTGAAGCTAAAGAAGGGGTTAAAATTCAAGAAGAAAGCCAAACTTTAGCAGATATTACTTTTCAAAATTATTTTAGAATGTATAAAAAATTAGCTGGTATGACTGGCACAGCTCAAACTGAAGCAACTGAATTTTCTCAAATTTATAATTTAGATGTAATTTCTATTCCTACAAATATACCGGTTGTAAGAGTGGATAAAGATGATTTAATTTATAAAACGCAAAATGAAAAATTTAAAGCAGTAATAGAAGAAATAAAAAAAGCTAATGCTAAGGGTCAACCTGTATTAGTCGGCACAGCAAGTATAGAAAGAAGTGAAGTGTTTCATAGTATGCTTGCAAAAGAACGTATAGCTCATCACGTGCTTAATGCTAAAAATCACGAACAAGAAGCTTTGATTATACAAGATGCAGGAAAAAAAGGTGCAGTAACTATAGCTACAAATATGGCAGGACGTGGAGTTGATATAAAAATTAATGATGAAGTTAGAGCTCTAGGTGGGCTTTATATTATAGGAACAGAGCGTCATGAAAGCAGAAGGATAGATAATCAACTTCGTGGTCGTGCAGGGCGTCAGGGCGACCCTGGAATTAGTAGATTTTATTTGAGTTTAGAAGATAATCTTTTAAGAATATTTGGTGGCGATCGTATTAAAAATATTATGGAGAGATTGGGCATAGAAGAGGGTGAGCATATAGAAAGTCGCATTGTTACAAGAGCAGTTGAAAATGCACAAAAAAAAGTTGAAAATTTACATTTTGAAAGTAGAAAACATTTACTTGAGTATGATGATGTAGCAAATGAACAAAGAAAAACTATATATAATTATAGAAATGAATTATTAGATGAAAATTTTAATATTCAAAATAAAATTCTTAAGAATATTGGCGAATATAGTAATTATATTGTGAATCAAACTTATACAAATGTAGAATCTGAAAATTCCTCATTTTTTAATGCTTTAAAACAAAGAATTATGTATGAGTGCAATATAGAACTAAATGAGAGTGATTTTAAAAATTTAAGTGAAATTGAAAGTGAGAATAAGCTTATTGAAATTTTAGAAAAAAAATACAAAGATAAAATGAGCTTTATAAATCAACAAGAAGCTAGAAAAATAGAAAGGATTTTGTATCTTCAAATTTTAGATAATCTTTGGAGGGGACATTTATACCAAATGGATATTTTAAAAACTGGAATAGGACTTAGAAGTTATAATCAAAAAGATCCATTGGTTGAGTATAAAAAAGAAAGTTACAATCTCTTTATGGAGCTTGTTGAGCGTATAAAATTTGATAGTTTAAAGTTGCTATTTAATGTGGTATTTACACAAGAAAATACTCAAGAATTAGAAGAAAAAATACATAATGCTAATGAAGAAATTGTGGCCAATACTACGGAAAATGGTGTAGATGAAAATGGAGAGTTGCAGATTTATAAGGTGCCTAGAAATTCACTTTGTCCGTGCAATAGTGGAAAGAAGTATAAAGATTGTCATGGCAAAAGTGGTCCTAAGAAAGGGATTTTAGCATAAGGTTTTTTAATGAATTTGGTTATAGTTGAAGATGATATAAATATGAGAAAATCACTCGAAATAGCTTTGGGTGAATATGAAGAATTTAAAATAAAAACTTATAAATCAGCGACAGAAGCTTTAAAAAAATTAGACAATGACGTTGATTTGATTATTACGGATATTAATATGCCAGGAATTGATGGAATTGAATTTGTTCAAGCTTGTGAGAATAAATATGATTTTATCATTATTACAGGCAATGCAACGCTTAATCGTGCCATAGAAGCAGTGAGACTTGGGGTTAAAGATTTTTTAGTAAAACCTTTTGATATTAATACTTTGGTAACAGCAATTAAAAGAACTAAAATTATACAAGAAAAGATATCAAAAAAAAATACAAAAAAGAATGAAAAAAAAGAAGCAGGCAGTGATTTTTTTGGAAGCTCTAAAGCACTAGATCAGTGTTTAAATTTAGTCAATAAAGCAGCTAAAACAGATGCTAGTATAATTTTATTTGGAGAAAGTGGAGTTGGTAAAGAAGTTTTTGCTAATCACATTCATAAAAATTCAAAAAGATCTATGAAGCCTTTTGTAGCTATTAATATGGCAGCTATTCCATCAAATTTAATAGAAAGTGAGTTATTTGGTTTTGAAAAAGGTGCTTTTACAGATGCTAATAATGCAAAAGTAGGACTTTTTGAGTTAGCTAATGAAGGAACTTTATTTTTAGATGAAATTGGCGAAATGCCTTATGAGATACAAGCAAAATTATTAAGAGCAATTCAAGAAAAAGAAATTACTAGATTAGGCGGAACAAAAAGTATAAAAATAGATACTAGAATTATTAGCGCCACAAATGCAAATATCGAAGAAAAGATTAAAAATAATGATTTTAGACAAGATTTATATTATAGGTTAAATACTATTCCAATTAATATTCCACCGCTTAGGCAAAGACAAGATGAAATTTTACAAATTGCAGAAAGGGTTTTGCTTGATACGTGTAAAGAGTATGATTTTGCTGAAAAAAGATTAAGTGAAGCAGCAAAAAATACACTGCTTTCTTATGATTTTCCTGGAAATATTAGAGAGTTAATTTCTATCATACAAAGGGCTTGTATTTTAAGCGAAAGTGAAGAAATTAGCTCTGAGGATTTGTTTTTAGAAAGTAGAAAAGCTAAGGATATTAAAAGTCTTGAAAAGGATTTAATTTTAGAGGCTTTAAAAAATTCAAGCGATATTAGCGAAGCGGCGAAAATGATAGGAATGAGTGAAAAAAGATTTTGTGAAAAGATGAACCAATATAATATTACTTGAGGAAAATTGTATGAAAAAAATAGCTATAGTTGGTGCAACTGGTGCAGTTGGTGAGGAAATTTTAAATGTTTTAGATGAGTTGGATTTTCCTGTAGAAAGCATTTTGCCATTAGCTAGTGCTAAGAGTGTGGGTATGAGTATAGAATTTAGAGGAAAAACCTACAAAATTCAAGAATTAACAGAAGATGTGTTTAGAAAAAATCCTGTAGATATAGCTTTTTTTAGTGCAGGTGGTAGTGTAAGTGAAAAATATGCTAAATACGCAGTTGATTGCGGTGCTGTTGTTATAGATAATACAAGTCATTTTAGAATGGATAAAGATGTTCCTTTAGTGGTGCCAGAATGCAATAGCGAAGATATTAAAAATTGGGAAAAAACAGGAATTATAGCAAATCCAAATTGTTCAACTATTCAAATGGTCCATATTTTAAAACCACTTGATGATGTTTTTAATTTAAAAAGAGTAGATGTTAGTACTTATCAAGCTGCTAGTGGAGCAGGAAAAGAAGGAATGGAGGAATTGGTTGAGGGTATGCAGAGCTTTTTTGCTTTTAAGATTGAAGATTTTGAGGCAAAAACTTTTCCATATACTTTAGCTTTAAATTTAATTCCTCAAATTGATGTATTTACTGAAAATGGCTACACAAAAGAAGAGTTAAAAATGGTCAATGAAACTCAAAAAATATTACATAAAAATATTGAAATTTCAGCAACTTGTGTAAGAGTTCCAGTGCTTAGAAGCCATAGTGAGGCTATAACTATGCAGTTTGAAAAGGATATAGATATTACTAGGGTAAGAGAGATTTTATCAAAGGCCCAAAATGTTGTAATTATTGATGATATAAAAAATAAAAAATATCCTATGCCACTTTTTACTAGTGATACTAATGAAACTTATGTTGGAAGAATTAGATGTGATATTAATCGTAAAAATATTTTACACTTATGGTGTGTAGCTGATCAAATTCGTGTAGGTGCTGCAACCAATGCCGTTCGTATTGCACAAAAATGGTTAGAATTGGTTTAAGAGGAAAAAATGTTAGAAAAATTTTTTGAGAATTTATTAGTTAAAAGTCGTTTAGTTACTATTTTACCTGTTATTTTTGGGCTTATTGGAGCTTTTGTTTTATTTTTTATTGCAAGTTATGATGTGATAAAAGTTTTAAAATATGTCTTTAATTATTTTGTATTTTCAAATTCATCAGTTGATTTACACGAGGATATCGTAGGATTGATTATAGGAGCTGTGGATTTGTATTTAATGGCTTTAGTTTTGTTTATATTTTCATTTGGAATTTATGAGCTTTTTATTAGTGAAATAGAAGATTTTAAGCAAACTAAGCAATCAAAAGTTTTAGAAGTTCATAGTTTAGATCAGTTAAAAGACAAGCTCGCAAAAGTTATCATTATGGTTTTAATAGTAAATTTTTTTCAAAGAATTTTACAAATGCAGCTTAATGATGTTTTAGATATGTCTTATCTTGCAGGATCTATTTTAGCACTTTGCATTGGATTATATTTTTTGCATAAAAGTTGATAATTTGAGGGAGAATAAATGATTTTTATTGATGCATGCTTTAAAAAGCAAACACCCTACACTCCTGTTTGGATGATGAGACAAGCGGGAAGATATTTACCAGAGTATATGAAAGTTAGAGCTCAAGCTGGTAGTTTTTTGTCTTTATGTAAAGATTATAAAAAAGCTAGCGAAGTAAGTTTGCAACCAGTTGATATTTTGGGAGTTGATGCAGCTATTATTTTTTCAGATATATTAGTTGTTCCTTTAGAAATGGGTATGGAGCTTAAATTTGAAAAAGGGGAAGGGCCTGTTTTTTTAAATCCTATTGTAAATGATGATGATTTAGATATTTTAGATGTAAATAAGAGTGTTAAAAACCTTAATTATGTCTATGATGCCTTAAAATTAACTAGAGAAAAACTTTCAACAGACAAAGCTTTGATAGGTTTTTGTGGAAGTCCTTGGACTATAGCTACTTATATGATAGAGGGTAGCGGAAGTAAAACTTATGCAAAAAGTAAAAAAATTCTTTATCAAAATCCAGAATTTTTACACAGGATTTTATCTAAATTAACTCAAGTTTTAAAATTATATTTAGAAGAACAAATTAAATCCGGAGCAAATGCTATCCAAATTTTTGATAGCTGGGCGAGTGCTTTGGAAATGGACGCTTTTTTTGAATTTTCTTTTAAATATATGATGGAAATTACAGATTATATTAAGAAAAAATATCCTCAAATACCTGTAATTATATTTCCTAAAAATATTAGTGGATTTTTAGATAAAATTAATGGTAATTTTGATGTATTTGGAGTAGATTGGAGCACTCCTTTAGAATTAGCAAAGGAAAAATTATCTTCTAAATATACTTTGCAAGGAAATATGGAGCCTTGTAGATTGTATGATAAAAATTCTATAAAGCTTGGAGTAGATAGTATTTTAAGTGTTATGCAAGATACGCCTCATATTTTTAATCTTGGTCACGGGATTTTACCTGATATTCCTGTTGAAAATGCTAAATATTTTATTAAGTTGGTGCAAGAGAGTTCAAAAAGGTGAGCAATATCATTTTTGGCCCTATAAATTCAAGAAGGTTTGGTTCTTCTTTGGGTATTGATTTAAGTCCAGAGAAAAAACAATGCAATTTTGATTGTGTATATTGTGAGTTAAGGGCTTTTAAACCCCAAAAAGATTTTTTATTATATCCTAGTGTTGATGAAATTTTAAGTGAAGTGCAAAAAGTTTTAGCTAATCAGATACAATTTGATGTTTTAACTTTAACTGCAAATGGTGAGCCTAGTTTGTATCCTTTTTTAAATGAGCTTATAGCTGAGCTTAATAAAATTAAAAAAAATAAAAAACTTTTAATATTAAGCAATGGAAGCGCTGTTTTAAATTCAAAAAGCTATAAAGCTTTGCTTGATATTGATATGGTTAAATTTAGTCTTGATAGTGCTATAGAAAAAACATTTTGTAAAATAGATAGAGCTTTAAAAGAAATTTGTATAGATGATATTATTAAGCAGATGATAAAATTTAACAAAGAGTTCAAGGGCGAATTAATTATGGAAACTTTAATCGTTAAAGGTTTAAATGATAAAGAAGAAGAAATGATAGCTTTAGATAAAGCTTTTTCTAAAATTAAACCTTTAAGAGTCGATCTTAGCACTATAGATCGTCCGCCTGCGTATCCTGTAAAGCCAATAAAATTTGAAAGATTATATGAGCTTAGTTTGTTAATACATAGTACTCCTGTTGTGCTAGCAAAACATACTTATAATAATCAAGAAATCGATTTTACTAAAGATGAGCTTTTGAAAATGTTAAAATTACGTGCTCAAAGTGAATTGGATATAGAGAATCGATTTAGTCAGTTTAGTAAAAATAATTTAAAAGAATTAATTAAAGAGCAAAAAATCATATCAATAGATTTAGCTGGAATAAAATTTTATAAAAATACTTGACAAATATATTTTTTTTATATAAAATACCATTTCTTTTTTTAAATATTCCGGATTAGCTCAGCGGTAGAGTAGTCGGCTGTTAACCGATTGGTCGTAGGTTCGAATCCTACATCCGGAGCCACTATCTTAGTTTTCATCATAAAAAATAGTTGTTTAATTTTTTACATCAAATGTAAAGAATTTGCTTTCAAAATTATCCCCGACTTTTTCGTATTGAAATATAGCAGGTTCTAAATTTTCTACTTCGTGATATAGCAATCCTAAAGCCAATCTAGCCTCTAGTGTTTCTTCATTTTCTAATTTTGCTAGTTCTAAAAGCGCTATAGCTGAATTTGGATTGTTTGATCCAATAGCAGAAACAGCAGCTAAAAATAGAGTCTGAGAATCTTTTATATTATAATCATCTATAAGTATATTATAAAGCGCATAGGCTTCTTGGTATTCTTTTGCAAAAATATCAACATAGGCTAGTGCGAAGATTAAACTTGTAGAATTTTCATTACTAGTTGCTAATTTTTTCTTGATATCATTTCTTACATGATTAATTAATCCAGTAATTTGCATTAAACTTATAAAAGTATCTTTGACTATTCCAGAACCACCAAATAGGGAATTGTAATCAAGTTTTGCACTTTGAAAATAAATTTGTGCTTGTTTTGCATAAGCTTTGATATCAAGATTTATATTTTTAGTATTGAAAAATAATATATTGCTAACAATATCTTTGCTCAATAGTTTTTTTAATGCTACAACAGATTGGTTTCTTAAATTAGTTAGGTTATTTGCATTAGAGGCGATAATAGCAAATATTAATTCTAATGGACTTTTGTTATTAGTTTCAAAATTGTCAAGATAAGGTAACATAGCCGTGTAATCATTATATGGAATATAAAGTAAATATTTATAAATATTAGTACTTTGATTAATGCTATTATCTGCTTGTAAATTTTCTATAACTTCATTTTGGAGTTTAATATAGTCTTTTTTTACTAAGTCCATACAAAATATGGCAAAAATTCCAGCTAAATGATTTTTTGGATTTAGATGGTATGCAGTTGAAAAATGATTAGCCGCATTGCTATAATCTTGTAATTGTGCATAAGTTAATGCAAGATTGTAGTGTATCACATCGTGTGCATGGTAGCTTTGACTTAAATTTTGTAATTTTTGATTTGCTTCTCTTAGATGAAAATTAAAAGCTAAATCGATAGCTTGTGAAAGCTGTATATTAACTCCAGATAGCGTTTTGCTTTGAGTAAGTAGCATATCTTCATATTGATAAGCTTGTATAAAATTTCCTAAATCTGCTTTAGTGATTAACTCCATACTTTGCTTAACATCAAATACTCTATAAGGGGAAAAATAAAATAGTAAATCATAAATTTGTTGTTTTCCACTAATTAGCTTTTTGGCAAAACTTTGTTGAGCAACATCAATACTATAAAGATTTTTTTTTAATCTTGTTTTAACTCCATAATATTTAGTGCTCATATCCTTATTTTTTAGAAATAATTTTTTTAAAATTTGAGCACCTTTATTGTATTGTCCTGTTTTAAGTTCTACCAAAGCTAAAGCTAAAGTGCTTCTTAAGGATTGAGAATCAATTTTTATAGCTTTACTAAGATACTCTTTTGCTTTAGTGTATTCTCCGATTTTAGCATATAAAAGACCAAGTGGTAAGCTTGCTTCATAATTTTCTTGTTTTTGTAGAAAATTAATTGCATCTCTATTGGCTTCTAAAACAGAATAAATTTTTGCTCCAAGGTAAAGTGACTCATCTGTATAATCAGCTAAATTATTAGAATGAGCAAACATTTGCAAAGCTTCAGGGTAAAGATTTTGATAGTAATTAATTAGTCCTAAATAATAATTATATAAAATGGAATTTGAATTTTGCGGTAAGTGAATTTTTGCTAAATCAAGATAATAGTTAAATTTATCTTTATCCTTAAGATAAAAATAACATACCGCAATATTAATTGCTGCAGCAACTTTATGTTCTTCTAACTCCAAGGATTGCTTAAAATTTTCTAAAGCTTTTGTATAATCTTGCTGCTTCATTTGCACAACTCCAAGATTATAACTTGATAAAGATTCGTTAAAAATATTGATATTATCATAAAGCTCTAAAGCTTTTTTAACATCGCCTTTTTCGTATAATAAATTAGCTTTTTGTATGATTAGATCAAGCGTAGTTCGCTTTATTTGAGTGATTTCCATAGAGGTATTATTTTCTGGTATTATTTTGCTTGTAGTAATTTTTGTTTCATCTTTTTTAAAAATTATAAGTAAAATTAATACTATTAGTAAAATTAATATAAGTGCTCCAAGAGCTGAAATTATAATAATAAATTTTTTATCAAAAAGTTTTGTTTTTTCCTCTTTATGTATTTCTTGTGGTTGTTCTTCTACTCTTTGAAAAGTATTCTCTTCTTCTAATTCCGGTGGAATAGTTCCTGGAGGAATGGTGAGTTCTAAATTTTCTTGAGTGATATCTTCTTGATTATCTTGTTCTTTTAGTGTTACTTCTTCAGCCATTTTTTATTCTTAAAAATATTTTTTTAATACATCAGGTATAGTTATTTTGCCATCTTTTTCTTGATAGTTTTCCATTATTGCAACTAAAGTCCTTCCTACTGCAAGTGAAGAACCATTAAGAGTATGAACTAATTCATTTTTACCTTTGTCATTTTTATAGCGAATCTTAGCTCTTCTTGCTTGGAAGTCTTTGCAATTTGATACAGATGAAATTTCTCTATATTTATTTTGTGAAGGTATCCAAACTTCTAAATCAATGGTTTTTGCAGCACTAAATCCAAGATCTCCTGTGCAAAGCATTAAGTGCCTATGAGGGAGTCCTAATGATTTTAATAAGTCGCTAGCACAATTTAACATTTCTTCAAACACCATATCGCTTTGCTCTGGTTTAGTAATACATACAAGTTCTACTTTTTCAAATTGATGTTGTCTTATGATACCTCTTGTATCGCGACCCGCACTTCCTGCTTCTTGTCTAAAGCAGGCACTATAACAAGTCATTTTTATGGGTAAAGATTCACTAGCTAGTATTTCATTAGAATAAAGATTAGTTACAGGAATTTCAGAAGTTGATATGAGATATAAATCATCATTTTCAACTTTATACATATCATCTTTAAATTTAGGAAGTTGTCCTGTGCCATAGAGCGTTTTGCTATTTGCTAAAAATGGAACATTTACAAGCTCAAATCCTCTACTTCTATTAAAATCTATCATATAGTTTATCAAAGCTCTATTTAGCAAGGCACCTTCATTTTTTAATACACAAAATCGACTTTGGGAGATTTTAACTCCTCTTATAAAATCAAGCCAATTTAATTTTTCTCCTAAATTATGATGATCTTTGACTTCAAAATCAAATTTTGGAGGAGTTAAAACTTTTTTTAGCTCTACATTTTCATCTTCATTTTCTCCATAAGGTGTGCATTCATCAGGTATATTTGGAATAGCTGAAGATATTTTTTCTAAATCTTCTTCTAATTGCAAAACTATTTTTGTTTGATTATTAATTTTTTCTTTATTTTTACTTAGTTGATTTTTTAAAGCTTCTTTGTCGTTTGTGTTAGCTAATTCTTTGCTGAATTTGTTTTGAAAAGCTTGTAATTCTTCTAAGATTGTTTTTTCTTTTTTTAAATCAATAAATAAATCGCTTAATTGTTTTAATAATCTTTCATCTATTTTTTTTGCTTTTAACTTTTGTGAAATTTCTTCAAAATTATTTTGTAAAAGTTTAAGATCTAGCATTTTAACTCCTTAATTATAAACCAATTTTAGCATAAATTTTTTCCATTGTTTTTTTTGCTGTTTTTCTAGCCTTTTGTGCTCCAAATTCTAAAATTTCTTTAATTTTAGAAGGATTTGCGATTAAATTTTCGTATTCATTTTTTGCATAAGCAAAATGATCGCTTATAAGATCGTGTAGATACATTTTAAAATGTCCATATCCTTCGCCACCTTTTTTATATCTTTCTTGTAAGTTTTTTTGCTGCGTTGTATCAAGAAAAAGTTTTGCTATATTATAAACATTACAAGTATCGTATTCTTTGGGATCTTCTAAGGCTGTGCTATCTGTTATAATAGATGAAATTTGCTTTTTTAGGACTTTTTGAGAAGTAAAAATATCTATAGTGTTTTTATAAGATTTACTCATTTTAGCACCATCAGTTCCAGGGACAACAGCTACTTCTTTGTTGATTTTTGCTTCTGGAAGGACAAAAATTTCACCCCATTCGTTATTAACTTTCAAAGCTATATCTCTTGCAATTTCAACGTGTTGAATTTGATCTTTACCTACTGGGACTATTTGGGCATTAAAAAGTAAGATATCAGCAGCCATTAAAACAGGATAAGAAAAAAGACCATGATTTGAGTTTAAACCTTTTGCAATTTTATCTTTATAAGAATGTGCTCTTTCTAAAAGTCCCATAGGAGTAAATTGGGATAAAATCCAATAAAGCTCTAATACTTCCTTGATATCACTTTGTAGCCAAAAAATACTTTTTTGTGGATTGATACCTAAACTTATAAACGCTGCAGCTGCCTTTAAAGAATTTTGTTGTAAAACTTCTCCGTTTTGATTTGAAGTCATTGCGTGATAATTTGCTATAAACATATACATTTGATTTTCTTCTTGCATATTTAGCATTTGTTTTATTGAACCAAAATAGTTTCCTATATGCAGATCTCCACTAGGTTGTAATCCTGTTATAATTCTCATTTTACCTCTTTGTAAATTTGTGAAATAATATCTTCAATATTTTTATTTTCAACATCAATAATTAAATTTGCTTTTTTTTCGTATTTTTGAGATCTTTGATCAAATAGTATTTTTGCATTAGCTAAATTTGAAAGTAAGGGTCTTGTATAAATTTGTGTTTGATCAAGTCTTTTTAAAATAAATTCAAAGCTAGATTTTAAATAAACAACAATCCCAATATCACTTATCTTTTTTTGTTTAACAAATCCACCGCCACTAGCTATAGACGAATTTTTAATGTGTTTTAAAAAATAAAGTATTTTTTTCTCTTCATTTCTAAAAAAATTTTCTCCATATGTAGAAAATATTTCATAAATTTCAAGATTAAATTTTTGTTTTATTAATTCATCTGTATCAATAAAAAATTTATCATATCGTTGAGCATAAGCTCTTGCAATTGTGGTTTTTCCACAACCCATAAAACCTATAAAAAGAAGATTAGTCTTCTTGTTCATCTTTATTGCCTTTTTTTCTTGAAGCTAAAATTAAAGGAATGCCCTCAAAATTAAATTTTTTTCTTATTTGATTTTGCAGATAACGTTTGTAAGAAAAATGTAAAGCTTTTGGGCGATTCATAATTAAAGCTATCTTTGGTGGTGCAATATCATATTGAACTGCATAATAAATTTTGACTAATTTACCATAATCATGCGGTAAATGATGAGCTTGCGTAGCTTCTTTTATTAAAGTATTTAATTTTGCAGTTGGAATTTTTTGAGTGAAATTTGCAAAAACTTCTAAAATTTTATCTAAAAGTGTATGAATTCTTTTGCCACTTAATGCAGAAACGCTAATTACTGGAGCATAGGCTAAAAATTTAAATCTATCTAATTTTAATTCTTTTAAAGTTTTATCAAAATCAAGTTCGCTTTTATCCCATTTGTTTAAGACTATAATGATACCTAAGTAATGTTTTGCAGCAAGTCCTGCTATACGTTCGTCTAATTCATTAAACCCTTCTACGCTATCAAGCACCAAAAGAGCAATTTGAGCATTAGCAAGAGCATATTGTGTCCTATTTAAAGCATAGCGTTCTAGACCTTGTATTTTACTTCTTTTTCTAATTCCAGCTGTATCTATAAATTCTATAATTTTATCTTTATATACAATGCTTTCATTTACTGGGTCAATGGTAGTTCCTGCTATATCGCTAACTACACTTCGCTCTTCTTTAACTAAGGCATTTAAAAGACTTGATTTTCCCACATTAACTCTACCAATTATGCCGACTTTAATATGATTTTCATTGATAGTTTTTAGTTTGAAATCTCCACTATTTTCATCAAAATTTTCTAAATAAGTTTCAAAACATTCTTCATCATCTTGAGTTAAATTTACCTTATTTAAAAATTTTCCAGCCCATATACAAAGTTCATCTATGCCTATGTTGTGAGTTGCTGATATATTAAAAATCTCTTTAACACCAAAATTAGAAAATTCCCACGATCTTTCTTCATCTTTTTTGTTGTCTATTTTATTGATAACTAAAGCTATGGGTTTATTTAGTTTTTTTATTTCATAAAAAAATGCCTTATCTTCATCATCAGGTAAAGATTTTCCATCTACTATATAAAATATAATATCACTATTTTTTGCTGCTTTTAGTGAGTTAGCTTTTACATTTTTAAATAACTCATTACTATCATCAAGACCACCGCTATCAATGAGCAAAGCTTTTTTGTCATCAATTTGCACTTCTATTTTATTTGTATCTCTTGTGGTGCCACTAATATCACTTGTAATAGCTATACGCTTTTTTGCCAACCTATTAAAAAGACTTGATTTACCTACATTTGGTTTGCCAATCAAAATAATACTTTGCATTCATATCCGTAATTAATTTTTGCTTATTATATAAAAATTGCCTTAAAATTAAGCAAAAAAGACTAAAATAACAGATTTTTATAGGTTGCAAATGTTAAGATTAGTTAAGAAAAATTTAAGTATTTACTTTGTGGTTATTGCTTCGATTGAATTTTCATTAGTTGGAGCTTGTGCAAAAATTTTAAGTGAAGAAATAACATCTATTGAAATAATGTTTTTTAGAAATATTATTGGAACATTTTTTATGATTTATATGCTTTCTAAATTAAAATTTTATAAGAGCGGAGGGCATTTTGGTTTATTGGTATTTAGAGGAGTTGTAGGCACTATATCTTTGTATCTTTTTTTCTATAATGTCTCAAATATTTCTTTAGGCGGAGCTTTTGCTTTCCAAAAAACTGCACCTATTTTTATAGCTTTGATTGCTTTTTTATTTTTTAAAGAAGGATTAAGCATTAGAATGTGTGTTGGAATTTTAATAGCTTTTGTAGGTGTGCTTTTGATATGCCAGCCTTTTGTTGATGATATAAATCATTCTGGTTTTGATTTAAAAAATAGTATTTTAGGAATTTTAAGTGGATTTTGTGCAGCATTAGCACTAACTAGTGTAAGAGAGCTTAAAAAATTTTATCCTACACCTTTTATAGCTTTGTCTTTTGTGCTTATTGGGACTTTAATGCCTTTAATTTCGATGATCTTAGGGACTTTTTATGAATTTAAAGAATTAGATTTTTTAATTGCTCCTTTTATTATGCCTAGTTTTAAGGCGTGGTTTTTTATCGTTTTAATGGGAATTTTTGGAGCTTTATATCAAATTCATATTACAAAAGCATATGGTGTAGCAAAGAAAGTAGGGATTGTCGCTGGTGTTAGCTATATAGATGTTATTTTTACGTTATTTTTAGGAATTTTATTAGGAGATGATTTTCCTAGTGTTATGGTTTTTATCGGGATTATTAGTATTGTAGTAGGGGGGATAATATTAGTAAGTAAGC
>NZ_JAHHTD010000032.1 GCF_020024835.1 Campylobacter sp.
AATAAAATTTAAACCTAAAAAGGAAAATATTTCAGACATTTATTCAATTTCCTCTTTAATTTTTTCACTAATAAAATTTGCATGCTTTAAAAAAAAGAAATGGTCTCCATCTAAAGAATAAAATTTTCCTTTTTTCGCTAAAGAATGTATGATAGCCCCACTTTTTAAAGGTGTCGCTTTATCTTCATTGCCCCAAAAAATTAATATAGGATTTTTTAAATTTTGAAATTCATTTTCTATGCTTTCATCAACCACTTTCTTAAATGTTTCATACATAATCTCATTCATACCTTGCACATCTTTACTAATAAAAAATCTTCTTATAGTCTCACTATAAGGAAAATGTTTTAAAATCTTAAAAAGAGTTATTTTAAATTTTATTTTAAAACTTTTTGGCAAAACAACACCCGCACTAGATAATAAAATTAAACCTTTATAAATACCATCTTTACACATTAAAGTAGCTATTTTTCCACCAAAAGAATGACCCATTAAAAAATCGATTTTTACTTCAATAACATTTATAAAATCTTCCACAACTTTAGCATAAGCGTAAGAATCCATAGCCACATCTATACTTGAATTTCCAAAACCTGGCAAATCAAGATAAATTTGTTTATATTCTCCTAAACAATCCTTAAAAGCTTGTTTCATTAATTCTTTATTAGAACCCCAGCCATGCAAAATAAGTATAGTTTTTTCATATTTTTGATTTACAATTTCATAGCTTAAATTATAAAAATAACCATTAGAATACACTCTAGTTTTTGCCATCATCTGCCTTTTGTTTGTATATATTTTCTAAAAGCACCACAGCTTCATTTAAACGCTCGTATTCTTCAAAACTAAGTAAAACAGCTTCAAATTTATTGTTTTTAACTATAACAAGCCTACCATTTTTACTCTTTTTAGTCTTTTCAAGGATAGAACTAAAATTTCTTACTACTTCAGTTGCTGTATAAATTTCATCCTTACTAAAAGTGGTCATAATTACATTTTACCTTTTTGACCATTAATACTATGCAAAAATTTATAATCAATTTTAATTTGCTTTTCAAGATTAACACAAGAAGCAAGTTGATTTAAAGTCTGTGTAAAATCATCAAAAAGATAATTAGCTAATGAACCAGGATTTGGATTTATTTCATTTAAATAAATTTCATCATTAATTACAAAAAAATCACAGCGAATTAATGCACCTTTAAATAAAGGATCATAAATTTTTATAAAATTTTCTTTCATTTTTTGTTTTAAGTTATCATCAATGTCAGCTTCGCTTATTTTATTACTTTCTGAAAATCCTAAATATTTTTGCTCAAAATCTAAAATTTCATTTTTTTTAGGTTCTTCTATCATAGAAAAATGAAATTTATCACCTATCATACAACCTGCAAGATTATATTCTTTTATATTATTAATAAATTGCTCAACTACGATTTCATCATCAAATTCATATGCAACATCTGTAGCATATTTAAATTCTTCTTCATTTTTTACTATACTTATACCTATACTACTTCCAAGTCTTGCTGGCTTTAAAATACAAGGAAAATCTACTTTATCATTTTCTCTTTGCAAAGATAATACTTTATAATCAAGAGTTTTAACACCAATACTTTTTGCATAAAGTTTTGTAAAAATTTTATTAAAAGATATCACGCTAGCTTCTAATCTTGGGCCAATATATTTTACTCCATAAAAATCAAATAAAGCAGCAATTTTTCCATCCTCGCCATCTTTTCCATGAACAATATTAATCACCATATCAAGTTCAAGTTTTTTTTCATTTAATAAATTTTTAATAAAAAAACCACCTTGCTTTAAAATAAGCTGTTTTTCTTTCCTATATGCACCACTACTAAAAGTTTTTGCATTCATTTTATTTTCATCTATAAGATAAAAATCTTTTTTCTCATCACAAAATATAAATTTTTTTTGATCTTTTAAAACTTTTTTCAGTACCACCGCACTCACGATACTAATTTCGTGCTCATATGAATTGGCACCAAAAATAATTCCATATATCATTCATATCCTTTTATGCTAATTGTTTTAATGCTTCTTTAACAAGCTCTCCAGTTTCAATACTTTTACAAGAGCTTAACACCTTTAAAATATTCTCCTGCTTAAATCCCAAAGAGACCAATGCTGCTAAAGCTTGAGTATGAGTTGAATTTAAAATTCCAGTATTAATTTTAGCATCACTTAATTCTGCAATAATTCTTTTTGCACCTTTTGCACCTATACCTGGAACTTTTTTAAACGCATTTTCGTCTGCGTTTTGCAAAGCTGTATAAAAAGCATTAATATCTAAGCTAGAACATATAGCCATAGCAATTGTAGCACCAATACCATTAATTTTTATAAGCAACTCAAACATTCTTTGTTCATCATCACTTAAAAAACCATAAAATTTATTAGAATCTTCTTTTATTATCTGGGTAATTAACAATTCTATTTCATCGTTTTGATTAATTTGACTAGAACAAAACAATGAAATATGAATCCCATAGCTTATCCCGCCTATAGTCTTTAAAACTATATAGGTAGGATTTTTCTTAATAACCTTACCTTCTAATGCAACTATCATTAACTATTCCTTATAATTAGCAAAAATACGAATTTCATAAGTTGAATTGTTTTCACCTGTTTTTTCTATTTTTAAACATTGAATTTTTTCATCCTTACGTGGCACATAAACGAATTCTTTGTTTGGATATAGCATTTTAAATTTTATTTCATTTAAATCAAGCCAATCGCCACTCTTATTAATGATCTTAGCTTCTAATAACTCTTCTTGAATTCCTTTTATCTTTTCAATATCTTGTTCTTCTTTTTCTTGTAGATGTTCTAATTTTACTTTTAAATTATTAAAAAGTTCTACTTTTTGATTATAATCTCTAATAGTATTTTTATACGCTAAAGGTATTGATTTATTTGTATTTAGAAATTCTTTTGATTTTTGCTGTAAAAGTTTCACAGAATCTCTACTTATATATATAGTATGCCTGATTTCTTCCATTTCATTTTTTATTTTTTCTTGTTCAATTTTACCAAGCTCTAAATTTTGCAATACATCTTCATTGTCTTGATCAAAAATTTGAGTATGTTCGATAGATATTTTGTTGCCACTACCTTGAATTTTATCTATATGTATGAGTTTTTTTGCACTGCAAATACAATTATCAAAAAGTTCTTCGATATAAATTTCATCAGCTATAATCTCACCACCAATGACTTTTTTTATATTGACTTTTTTTGCTTTAACAATACCATTTTCTAAACTTTGAGCTTTAAAATCAACTGCCTCACAATAGCCCTTTAAAATATTCACATCAACATCTTGACCATAAATTTTACTTTTTTGATGCATATTTCCTTTAAGTAAAATCTTTTGAGCTCTCAAAACAGCATCTTGTGCTATATTCCCAACTACTTCTAATTCTTGTGCTTCTATAGTAATTCTAGAACCTACAGCCTCTTCTAAAGAATTGGTATTTTTAATAACAATACTAACTTGCTTGTCCATACCTGCCCATATAGACCCTGTGCTTTTAAAATCAACCTTATCTAACTCTAAATAATTTTTGATTTCATACGTAGAATTTTCATTGGTAATAAAACCATTTTTATTTGCTATATATTGTATGCTTTTTTCATCTTCTTTAATGCTAAAATTATTTGAAACATTAATTTGTTCTTTATTGATTACTTTAGGAGGTAAAGATTTTAAAATTTTAAGCTTCAAATTTCTACCTTCTTTGCCTTCTTGAGGTTTAATTTTTTCTATAGCTACCTCATCTTTACCTATAGGAGCAATGTAATTTCTATTCATCATATCTTCACGCTGTTTAAGCTTATCAATATAATGAAATTTTATATCCTCATTGGTTGGATTTTGAGGATTTAATCCCTTGCTTACTTCAAAATTTACTTCATAATCAAATATTTTATTTTCTTTTAATTTTGTATTAAATTTAACAATTTGCTTTTTAAAATCAAAAATTCTAAATCCAAGTAAAAATCCTTCTTTAATCATTTGTTTATAAATAGCTTCAAAAACCTCTAAAGCGATTTTTTCATAATAAACAATTTTTTCACTCGCCTTAACATTAGCATATAAAAATGTAATCGACTCATTTGTTTTTAATTCAACTTTAAATTTAGAGCTTGGAATTTTTTCTTTCTTATCAATTTGAATTTTATATTCTTGTTGTATATTCAAATTTGGATCTAGAAATTTTTCATCTTCTTCAAATATCTGCAAATCTTTTTCATTTGCCTTGATCCATTCTTGATTGTTAAAAGTATAAGAAGTGTTAAAACTCAACAACTTATAATCTAATTCTTCCACATCAATTTTGTTTATATTAGCATATGATAACAGATCTTTGTGAGGATCTTTGGTGTATAAAATTTTATTTTCTTCCATATATCATAAAACTTTCAAAAATTTTATTTTAATTTTAAATTCTAGCGAAAATAAAATCAAAATTTAGTTAAAATTATCTATAATTTTGCAACATTAGATAACATTTTAAAGAATAAAAATTAATGAAAAAGAATATTGTTTTAAGAAATTTTATTATCAATGCCTTTGGAATTTTATTTTCTAGAATATTAGGTGTCTTAAGGGATATAATCTTAGCATTATATTTGGGTGCTGGAATTTATAGTGATATTTTTTTTGTCGCACTCAAAATACCTGCATTTTTTAGAAGAATTTTTGCAGAAGGAGCCTTTGGACAAGCCTTTTTACCCAATTTTTTAAAAACAGATAAAAAAGGTGCATTTTGTGTTAATATCTTATTTCAATTTAGCATAATAGTCTTTTTACTCTGCCTTTTAGTTAGCTTTTTTTCTGAATTTTTTACTAAAATTTTTGCTTTTGGATTTAGTAAAGAAATTATATTATTAGCTTCTCCGTTAGTATCAATTAATTTTTGGTATTTATTTTTCATATTTTTAGTAACTTTTTTAGGGGCTTTATTAAACTATAAACAAAAATTTTTTATCACATCTTTTTCTGCATCTTTTTTTAATCTTTTTATAGTAATAGCTGGCTTTTTTGTAAGCAAAGAAGAGCCTTTAAATGCTTTATATTATTTTTCTTATGCCACAATTTTGAGTGGTTTTATGCAATTAATATGGCATATATTTGCTTTAAAAAATTCTAAAATTATACGAAGTATGTATCTTAGCATTAAACTAAAAAGAACAAAAGTAAAACTTGACAAATTTCACTCTACTTTTACTCATGGTTTATTAGGTTCATCTGCTAATCAACTTAGCTCTTTACTTGATACGACTATAGCAAGTTTTCTAATAACAGGAAGTATATCTTGTTTATATTATTCTAATAGAGTCTTTCAACTCCCATTAGCTTTATTTGCAATAGCATTAAGCCAAGTGAGTTTCCCAAAAATTTTAAAACATTTAAAGGCAAATGAAGAAAAAAAAGCTTTAATCTTTATGCAAAAAGCTTTAGAATATTTAAGCATACTTTTAATTTTATCCACAATAATAGGCATAGTATTAGCCAATGAAATTATTGAATTTTTATTTCAAAGAGGAAATTTTACTCAAGAAGATGCTAAAATCACAGCTATTTTACTTCAAGCTTATCTTTTAGGCTTATTGCCTTTTGGACTGCAAAAATTATTTTCATTGTGGCTTTATGCTAAATTTAAACAAAAAACTGCAGCTATCATTGCTTTTAAAACCTTGTTTATTTCTGTATTTTTTAGTATAGCTATTATCATTTTCATACACAAAGAAGAATACAAAAGCTTAGGTATAGCTTTAGCTTCTTCTATTAGTGCATTTTATTTGCTTTTTGCAAACATCAAAGAATTTGGATTTAAAAATCTTTTAGCTATACTTAGAGTTAAATTTTGGTTTTTAAGTATTACTTTTATGAGCATCTTTACCTTTTTACTATATGAGTTCAAAGACTTGTTAATTCAATACTTAGTTTATTTTTATAATCTTTTAAAAGGTTTATTGCAATGGTGTTATTTGATAGTGTTTTAAAAAAGAAACGTAATTTTATCTCTCGCGAAGAAAAAAAAGTTAATTTTTATTTATGCGGACCAACCGTTTATGATGATGCTCACTTAGGACACGCAAGAAGCAGTGTGTGTTTTGACCTTTTAAGAAGAGTTTTAATAGCAAATAATTATGAAGTTATATTTACAAGAAATTACACAGATATTGATGATAAAATTTTAAAAAAAATGAAAGAAGAAAATCAAAATTTAGACTCTATTACAAATTTTTATATCAAAAGATATGAAGATGATATGCAAGCTTTAAATATCTTAAAGCCAACATATAATCCAAGAGCTACTGATTATATCCAAGAGATGATTGATTATATCCAAACCCTTTTAGATAAAAATTTTGCATATAAACTTGATGATGGAATCTATTTTGACACTAGTAAAGACGAAAAATATTTTTGTCTTTCTAATAGAAATTTAGATGATACACAATCTCGCCTAGAAGATAGTGTTATTAAAAAAAATTCAAGTGATTTTGTTTTATGGAAATTTGATGAAAATTTTTATACTGCTAGTTTTGGTAACGGAAGACCTGGATGGCACACAGAATGCGTAGTAATGATAGAAAGCATTTATAAAAATAAACTTGATATCCACGCTGGTGGAATAGACTTACTTTTTCCACATCATGAAAATGAAGCAAGTCAGTGTCGTTGTAAAAATAATTATGAATTAGCAAATTTTTGGCTTCATAATGGTTTTGTGCAAATAAATGGTGAAAAAATGAGCAAAAGTTTAGGCAATAGCTTTTTTTTGAAAGATTCTTTAAAATTATTTTGCGCAGAAGCTATAAGATTTTATCTTTTAAGCTCTCATTATAGAGCAAATTTTAATTATTCCTTAGAAGATTTACAGGCTGCAAAAAAAAGATTAGATAAATTTTATCGCTTAAAAAAACGTCTAAATTTACATACTTTTGATGATAAAAAACCTAATATTAAAAGTCAAATTGCAAAAGATATATTAAACGCTTTAAATGATGACTTAAATAGCTCTAAAGCATTAGCACTCTTAGATGAGTTTATCAATGAATGTAATAATAATTTAGATAAAAATTTAAAAGATAACTCCTATAAGACTTCTTTAAATGAAATTTTAAATGAAATCAGTTTCATTTTTGGCATAGGAAAAATTGATACTATCGAATACTTCCAATTTGGTGTAGATAAAATACAACGTAAAAATATTGAAGAACAAATAAAATTAAGAAATATTGCAAAAAATGAAAAAAATTACGCTTTAGCTGATCAAATAAGAGACAAATTAAAACAAGAAAACATCATTTTAATGGATACAGCAAATGGCGTTATATGGGAAAAAAATGAATAAAAATTATAAAGAAATGGGCTTTAAAGAAGTATTTCAACGCTTTAAACCATACTATAAAGAATATTGGTTTTATTTTGCTTTAGCAATATTAGGTATGCTTTTAGCAAGCGGAGGAACTGCTGCTAGTGCATACATAATAGAACCTATTTTGAATAAAATTTTTATAGAAAAAAATGTCTCTTTGCTTTATTATATGCCACTTTTTGTCATCGTAGTTTATTTTTTAAAAAATCTTGGAACTTATATGCAAATTTATTATATTTCTTATGTTGGAACAGATATTTTAAGAAGATTAAGAGAACTAGTTACTCAAAATATTTTACGCTTAGATATGGAATTTTTTCATAGATATAGAAGTGGAGAACTAATTAGCAGATGCACTTCAGACATTGGTGCCTTACAAAGCATAGTTTCTAGTATAATTCCAGAAATTCTAAGAGAAAGCATTACGACAATTGGACTTTTAGGTGTGGTAATTTATCAAAGCCCTAAATTAGCTTTTTTTGCTTTAATTGTTATTCCTTTAGCTATAATTCCGCTAGTTATTTTTGCAAAGAAAATAAAAAAAATAGGTCGCAACGCTCAAGAAAAAAATTCTGATCTCATTTCAAGATTAAGTGAAATTTTTTCTAATATAGAACTTATAAAAGCCTATAATGCAAACAAAAATGAAATAGATAAATTTGCTAAAAGCAATAATGAAGTCTGTCATTTTGCTTTAAAAGGAATTAGAATAGAAGCTCTAAGTAGCCCCTTTATGGAAACTATGGGTTCAATTGGCGTTGCTATTGTTATTATGGTAGGTGGAAAAGAAGTTATTGATGGAAATTTGAATATCGGAGCATTTTTTAGCTTTTTAACCGCCCTATTTTTAGCTTATACTCCCATTAAAAGACTTTCATCACTCTTTACAAAGTTACAAATTGCAATAGCAGCTAGCGAAAGGACTTTTTATCTGTTAGATTTAAAACCCCAAATTCTTGGTGGAAGTAAAAAATTAGAAGAAAATATTGAAAATATAAGTTTTAAAAATGTATCTTTGAGCTATTATGAAAATAAAATGATCTTAAAGGATATAAATTTCTCTTTTAATAAAGGAGAAATCTTAGCCTTAGTCGGCTCAAGTGGTGGCGGAAAATCTTCAATTATAAACCTGCTAATGTATTTTTACGAAAAAAATAGTGGAAAAATTTTGATAAACAATCAAGACATAAGTTGTTTTGATATAACAAGTCTAAGAGAAAATATCTCCTTAGTTACGCAAAATATCTATATATTTAATGATACTATTGCACAAAATGTTGCCTATGCAAAAAACTATGATGAAGAAAGAATTATAAAAGTCTTAAAACAAGCAAATGCTTATGATTTTGTTCAAGAACTTGGAGGAATTACTGCTGAACTTAAAGAACATGGTAAAAATTTATCAGGTGGGCAAAAACAACGTATTGCTATAGCAAGAGCTCTTTATAAAGATCCTCAAATTTTAATTTTTGATGAGGCAACTTCAGCACTTGATAATGAAAGTGAAAAAGCCATCATTAAAACTATAGAAAATTTAAAACCAAATCACCTTATACTTATCATTGCCCATAGGCTAAGCACTATAGAAAATGCCGATAAAATAGCTGTGCTTGACAAAGGAATAATAGCTGCAATTGGAAATGATACTGATTTGCTACAAAGTTGCGAAATTTATCAGAAATTAAAACAAAAAGTTAAAAAGAATGAAAAAATGACTTAAGAATACTAAAAATTATAAAATTTTAAGTAAAATAGTATCAATTACAATTGTGAGGTTATGATGATAAATTATAAAAACATAAGACCTTTGCTTTATAAACTTGAACCAGAAAAAGCTCATACTCTAGTTGAATTTAGTATGCGAAGTCTTGATTATCTTTTTCCAGGTGGAATGAGTTTTTTTGCAAAACAATATATATTTAATGATGAAATACTACATCAAGAAATTTTTAATTTGAAATTTTACAATCCAATTGGTTTAGCTGGTGGATTTGATAAAAATGCTACAATGATTAGACCATTGAGTGCTTTAGGATTTGGTTTTTTAGAATATGGAACTTTTACTCCAAAAGCTCAAAATGGAAACGAAAAACCTAGACTTTTTAGATTAGTTGAACAAGAAAGCATACAAAATGCTATGGGATTTAACAATAAAGGTAAAGATATTGTAGCTCAAAATGTCAAAAAAAATTATCCTTTTAGCATACCATTAATCGCAAATATTGGAAAAAATAAAAACACTTCTAATGAAGATGCAATCAATGATTATTTAACCTTGCTTAAGGATTTTAAGGATTTATGCGATATTTTTGTGGTAAATATTTCATCTCCTAATACAAAAAATTTAAGAGATTTACAAAATGAAGAATTTGTCCATAAATTATTTAAAGAAGCAAAAAATATCACTAATAAACCTATGATCTTAAAAATAGCTCCTGATATGAACATTGATAGTGCCATTTCACTTTGCAAAAGTGCAATCAATGCTCAAGCAGATGCTATCACTATAGCCAATACTAGCATTGATTATTCTCTAGTTAATAATACAAGAGTTTTTGGTGGTATAAGCGGAAAATTAATCACTCAAAAAAGCGCAACTTTCTTTAAAGAGGTGGCAAAAGAAATTTATCAAGACACTATTCTTATAGCAAGTGGAGGTATTGATAGTGCTGAACTTGCATATGAACGGATTAAAAATGGTGCAAGTTTGATACAAATTTATACAGCTTTAATTTTCAAAGGCCCAATAGTGATCAAAAATATAAATGAAGGTTTAGCTAAACTTTTAAAACAAGATGGTTTTCATCATATATCTGAAGCTATAGGAGTAAATTTTAAATGATTGAATATAAAAAAATAACTCTTAAAAATCAATTAGACATTTACACTTTTCCTGTCAATAGAAAAAGTGGAGTTATTAGTGTTGATATTTTTTATAAAGTTGGATCAAGAAATGAAAAAATGGGTAAAAGTGGAATAGCTCATATGCTTGAACACCTAAATTTTAAAAGCACTAAAAATTTAAAAACTGGAGAATTTGATGAGATTGTTAAAGGTTTTGGCGGAATAGATAATGCAAGTACTGGATTTGATTATACACATTATTTTATTAAATGTTCAAATGAAAACTTAGACAAATCTTTGTGGCTATTTGCAGAACTAATGCAAAATTTAAATTTAGATGATAAAGAATTTCAACCTGAAAGAAATGTAGTTTTAGAAGAAAGAAGATGGAGGACAGATAATAATCCTTTAGGATATTTATATTTTAACTTATACAATCACGCATTTTTACATCATCCATACCATTGGACTCCAATAGGATTTTTAGATGATATCAAAAATTGGACTATAGATGATATTAAAGATTTCCATCAAAATTTTTATCAACCTAAAAATGCTATTTTGATTATAAGTGGAGATATAAATGAAGAGGAAGTTTTTAAACTTGCAAAAAAACACTTTAATCACATAAAAAATACTAAAGATATTCCGCAAATACATGAAAAAGAACCGACTCAAAATGGAGCCAAACGTGTAATTTTACACAAAGATAGCGACACTCAATTACTAGCCTTAGCTTATAAAATTCCACCTTTTAATCATAAGGATATACCTAAACTTTACGCATTAAGTGATTTTTTAGGGAGTGGAAAAAGCTCGTTAATTAATGAAATTTTAGTAGATAAACTAGGTTTAATTAATGAATTTTACACATATGTAAATAGTAATATTGATGAAAATTTGTTTATTTTTATCTGTATTTGCAATGAAAATATAAATGCAAGTGATGTTGAAAAAAAATTATTAGATATTATCAATGATATAAAAAATGCAAAATTCGATGATAGTGTATTGGAAAAAATTAAAAATAATGTTAAAAGCGACTTTATTTTTTCACTAAACAACGCTACTTCAGTTGCAAATACTTATGGTTCTTATCTTGCAAAAGGTGATTTACAACCCTTACTTGAATACGAAAAAAATATCAACGCATTAAGTAAGCAAGATTTAGTTGATTGTGCTAAAAAATATTTCAACGCAAATACATCTACAACTATCATTTTAAAAAAGGATGAATATGAATAAAAATGCCATTACAGGTGCAATGACAGCATTAATCACACCATTTAAAAATGGAAAATTAGATGAACAAACTTATCATAAACTTATAAAAAGACAAATTAAAAATGGAATTGATGCAATTGTTCCGGTTGGAACTACGGGAGAAAGTGCTACTCTTACACACGAAGAGCATCGAATTTGTATAGAAATAGCTTTAGATGCGTGCAAAGGTAGTAATGTCAAAGTTTTAGCTGGAGCTGGTTCTAATGCAACACATGAAGCAGTAGGACTAGCCAAATTTGCAAGAGATAATGGAGCAAATGGTATCTTAAGTGTAACACCATATTATAATAAACCTACTCAAGAAGGATTATATCTTCATTATAGAGAAATTGCTCAAAGTATTGATATTCCAGTTTGCTTATATAATGTTCCAGGAAGAACTGGGTGCGAATTACAAACTGAAACTATAATTAGATTATTTAAAGATTGTGATAATATTTATGGTGTAAAAGAAGCTAGCGGAAATATTGATAAATGTGTTGATTTACTAGCACACGAATCAAAAATTATACTATTAAGTGGCGATGATGCAATTAATTATCCTATACTTTCTAATGGAGGAAAAGGTGTAATTTCAGTTACTTCAAATTTACTTCCTGGTATGATTTCACAATTGACACATTTAGCTTTGAGCGAAAAATTTAAAGAAGCTAAAAAAATTAATGATGAGTTATATAATATTAACAAAATTTTATTTTGTGAAAGTAATCCTATACCTATAAAAGCAGCAATGTATATAGCGGGATTAATCCCTACTTTAGAGTATCGATTACCACTTTGCAAACCAAATAAGTGTAATTTGACAAAAATAGAAACAACAATGAAAAACTATAATATAGAAGGATTTTAATGAATGATTTTTTTAAAAACAAAACTTTAGTAATAAGCGGTGGAACAAGAGGTATAGGAAAAGCTATAGTGTATGAATTTGCAAAAGCTGGTGTAAATATAGCATTTACTTATAATTCTAATGCTGACTTAGCACAAGATATTATAAAAGATTTAGAAAAAAATTACCAAATCAAAGCAAAAGCTTACGAATTTAATATACTTGAGCCTGAAACTTACAAAGATTTGTTTGAAAAAATAGATCAAGATTTTGATAGAGTAGATTTTTTTATTTCAAATGCTATCATTTCAGGTCGTGCAGTAGTTGGCGGATATACTAAGTTTATGAAACTTAAGCCTCGTGGGATTAATAATATTTTTACAGCCACAGTAAATGCTTTTGTAGTTGGTGCTCAAGAATCAGCAAAACGAATGGAAAAAAGTGGTGGAGGTAGCATACTTTCTATCTCTTCTACTGGTAATTTAGTTCATATAGAAAACTATGCAGGTCATGGCACAGCAAAAGCTGCGGTAGAAGCTATGGCACGATATGCTGCGATTGAACTTGGTCCTAAAAATATCCGTGTAAATGTAGTAAGTGGTGGTCCAATTGATACAGATGCTTTAAAAGCTTTTACAAACTACGAAGAAGTAAAAAAAGCAACCATTAATCTTAGTCCGTTAAATCGTATAGGAGAGCCTCAAGATCTAGCAGGAGCTTGTTTATTTTTATGCTCAGATAAAGCAAATTGGATAACAGGTCACACTTTAATAGTTGATGGTGGAACTACTTTTAAATAATCTAGATTGAAAGTTGTTTGATCAATGAATTTACCTAACGTTCTAGCTATTATAAGGATATTGCTTTCGCCTCTTTTATTTTTCTTGCTTATTAATAATTTTGAAGGCATACATCATAGTTGGATTAATTATTTTGCCTGCATAGTATTTGCTATTGCAGCACTAACTGATTTTTTCGATGGCTATATTGCAAGAATGTGGAATCAAACAACTAAATTAGGATCAATAATTGATCCTTTAGCAGATAAAATGCTGATATTAGCTGCATTTTTAGGATTACTACTCACACAAAGAGCCGATCCGTGGATAATCTACATTATACTAGTAAGAGAGTTTTTCATTACAGGTTTTAGAGTTATTATGATAAGCGAACAATTTGATGTTAGTGCTTCATTTGCAGGCAAAATAAAAACAACTCTTCAAGTTATTGCTATCATATTTTTAACTATGCAATGGCCTTTTGCAAATACCTTACTTTTATTAGCATTAATTTTAACACTCTATTCTGCTTTTGAATACATTGTAGCTTATATTAAACACACTAAAAACAAGGGATAATTATTGAAATCTTATATTTTTTTATTAATTATTCTAGCAATTGGACTTAAATTTTATTCATTTAATTTCTTAATTACACTTTTAATTTTATCTTTTTTAATTTTTTTCCATGAGTTAGGTCATTTTTTAGCAGCAAAACATATGAAAGTTGATATAGAAATTTTTAGTATAGGTTTTGGAAAGGCAATTTTTTCCAAATTTTATAAAAATACAGAATATCGTATCTCAGCCTTACCTCTTGGTGGATATGTAAAATTAAAAGGTCAAGATGATTTTAATCCTATGCATAAAGAATATAGCCAGCATAGTTATAATACTCTTAAACCTTTGCAAAAAATTTATATATTGTTTGCTGGACCTTTTTTTAATTTTTTTCTAGCTTTTTTATTATATATGATTATTGCTTTTTTGGGAGTTCAAAAAATTGCTCCCATTATTGGTGGTATTGCACCATATTCTGCTGCAAGCGAAGCAAATCTGCAAATTAATGATAAAATTCTTGCTATAAATGGAATTAAAATTCAAAGCTTTGAAGAAATTAGCAAATTAATCACTCTTAATAATACCACACTGACTATAAAAAGAGATGGATATGTTTTTAACACACAATTAACACCTAAAATGGCACAAGGATATAATGAATTTTATCAAAAAATTCAAAAGCCACTTATTGGCATTACTCCTAAAAAAGAATTTGTAATCACTTATTATAAGGGGTTATCAAGTATAAAATATGCTTATGAAGAAAGTATAAATGCCTCCTTGCTTATATTTAAGGGTTTGGCAAAAATTATCAGTGGAGAACTTGATCCAAAAAATATGGGTGGTATAATAACTATGATTAATATAACCTCTAAAGCAGTAAATAATGGAATAGTAATACTATTTCTAATCACAGCTCTTATTTCCATAAATCTTGGAGTATTAAATCTACTACCAATTCCTGCTTTAGATGGAGGGCATATACTTTTTAATCTATACGAATTAATTTTTAAAAAAGAAATTCCTTATGTATGGTTTGGATACCTTAATTATGCTGGAATGGCTTTACTTTTAATATTGATGATTTTTGTAACTTACAATGATATTACACGCTTTATAAATCAATAACTTCTCGTTGCAAAATCATATTTATTGAATTTAGAAATTCCATTTTGACTATACCAGCTATGATAAACTTGTTGCATAAAATCTTTTTCATAGTTAAATTTAATTTTTACCCACATAGCAGTTTGATCTTTTGCGATTTTTTCATCTTGATAATCAAGAGAAAGATCTATAATTGAAAGAGGAGAATAAATAACCTTATATTGGTTTTGCTCCTCTTTTATATTTGTATTAACATTGATCATATTTACATAAGGTAAATCAAAAATAACACCTATTTCTGTGTTAGTATCACTTTCATCTAATGTATTATAATGATTGACATAGGCTTTAAATACTTTGCTAAACTGAAATTCCGCACCAATACTTTTTTTTGCACTAATTTCACTATATTGATCATTAAAAAAAATAAAACCTAAATTAAACTGATTAAAGGTGTAACGATTAATTAAGCCTATAGAATAAGCTTGCTCATCTTGATTAACCCTCATTTGTTTTTCAAAAAGTAAAATAGCATTATCATAATCAAGTAAAGAATTAATATTTTTTACATTTATATTGAAAGTATTAAAGTCAATATTAGCTTGCGTTTGATCTTTTGAACTCCAATTAAAGATAGAGGCTAAAGAATTTGATGTCAAAGTATCAAAATCAATATTTTGCTCTTGGTATTCCTTTGGTTTAGAAAAAAATATTTGCGTAGCTATAGTTTCATTTTTATTATTTTTTAAACTTATATTAGTGTCGATACTTAAACTTTCTTCTAAGCTTATACAAAAACAAAACTCACATAGGAGTAAAATAATAATTATTTTCATATTTCTTTCTCAAATATTTTTCCTACTATAATATTTAAAAATTAACAATGTAATTAAATCAAACCTTTTTTCAATTTTCTAATCAAAAATCTCGCAGGATGTAAAGCATATAAAAATTTTTTTTCTATCTGTGGTTCGTTAAAAATTAAAGAACAAATCATTCTAGATGCAACAATTGCACTCGCAAAAGCTCTTGATCCATGAGCAATAGACAAATATAACGGCAAAAATGCCTTTGGCTGAATTTGTTTTTTATTTTTATGCCAATGCAGTGCTTTATAATGTTGAAAATAAAAGTTTTCATCATAAATTTGCCCAACTATAGCAAATCTATCACTAGAATAAGATCTAAAACCAACCTTAGCCCCCACAATTTCTAATGGAGTATTATGAGCTAAAAATTCTTGGATATTATCTAAATTTTTGATATTATCCTCCATTAAAATTTGACAATTTTGATTTAATCTATCATAACTTGCACCAATTAATTGCATATTAAGCTCCTTATTTATAGGACATATATATGCTTTTGATGAAAGTGCATACTGGGTATTTAAAAAGGGTTTTAAATGTGTGCATTGCCCTCTTACTTTGCTCAATTGCATATAAGAATAATTAACAAACTTTCTAGCTTCTGCACCCTGAGCATAAATTAAAACGTCATATTTCTTATAATGATTTATATTTTTAAATTTCAATATAAATTGATTTTCTTTATAAGAATAATCCTCAAATTCATATTGTAAGAAAACTTTTGCTTTACTTTTGTCAATTATTTTTTTTACTAATTCTTGCGGTTTAATACACATACCATCTTTTAAAAAAGCTTTGTTATGTTCAATATCAAATAAGATATTATTTTTTTGAGAATCAAAACGTTTTTGCATTAAATCATTATGTGCAAATTCAAAAACTCCTTGAGGTTTTAAATCTAAAATTTGCTGGTAAAATCTACTTGCTTCTAAAAAGGCATATTGAGAAAATTCTCCTAGCAATACTTGTGGTTTTAAAATTAAGGAGCTTAAAATGCCATTAATATTACCAGAGGCTCCCTTAGCAACCTCATCTTCTTTATCAAAAATATCAACACAACAACCCCTTAAAGACAACTCATAAGCTAAACTAGCCCCAGCTATACCAGCACCTATAATCGCAACTTTTTTTACTTTTTTCTCTAAAGGAGGAGTATTAAAATAAGCATACACATCTTCACATTCATAGCCATTAAATATAGCTTGAATCATTTCTCTTTTTTTAAATCCTTTAACCTTATGGATATCAAAATTATATTTTTGCAAGGTATTTTTTAATGAGCTAGCAGCTGAAAAAGTTAAAATTTTTGCATTAATTGCAGAATTTCTTGCTATATGATAAATAGTATTTTCTTCAAACATATCATAATTTTTAGATGGTGCAAATCCGTCTAAAAACCATATATTTGCTTTAAAATTTATTTGCTGTATAGTCTCTTTAATATCACCAAAAACTAAATCTAAAAAACATCCATTAAAATAAAATCTATAAATACCATCTTTACAAGGTGGATAATATCTTAAAAATTGCTCTAATTCATTCTTAAATTCATCATAAAAATTTAATTCTTTATAAATATTTCTTAATTTTTCTTTACTTATATAAAAATTCTCAAAACTCACATAAAAGAGTCGTTGATTTGCCTTTTTTCTCATCAAAAAACGTTTTAAAGTAAGAAAAAAATTTAAACCTATACCAAAACCTAATTCTGAAACAATAATTTGATCTTTATCCATATCAAAAGCATCTGCATAAATATAAGAACTCTCAGCTATTCCATTTTGAGAATTAAAATAATAGTCTTTAAAATCTAAAGAAAAAACGGAATTTTCTTTGATAATAATATTTGCACGATTCATTGATTTTTGTAAAAATAACTTTCAATACCATTAGCAATACCAATAGCTAAAAGATCTTGAAAATTTTTATTAACTAAACGCATTCTCTCACTTTGATGGCTAATATAGCCTATTTCAATTAAAATTGCAGGCATTTGCGCACCAACTAAGACCCAAAAAGGAGCTTCTCTTACTCCACCATCAATCACTTTATATTTTTTTCTCACATTACTTAAAATATTTTTTTGAACATCAATAGCAAGTTTATTAGATGCTACTATTTTTTCACGATTTAAAAAATTTAAGAATGTTTGTTTTGAAAAATAATTCATTTCCTCAAAATTAGATTGATTTTCTAATTCTGCAGCTTTTTTACTTCTTTCACTTCTTGCAGGAGATAAAAAGAAAGTCTCTATGCCTTCTAAGGTCTTAGCTCTTTGCTTATTTGGTGCTGCATTAGCATGGATAGAAATAAATAAATCTGACATCTTTTCATTTGCCATAGAAGTTCTATCTCGTAAATTTATAAATTTATCTGTATTTCTTGTATAATAAATCTTATAACCCCTTTTTTTAAGTTCATTACCTAATTTTAAAGCAACATTTAACACAATATCTTTTTCTCTAATACTTTTTTCACCTAAGGTGCCTGGATCTTTTCCTCCGTGTCCTGGATCAATCACAATGACTTTACCTACTTTTTTAATACTTTTTTTTACCGAAGATTTAGTATTTTTTACATTATTTTTTTCAAATCCTATAAATAACTTATCATCATCTAAATCTAAATTTATTTTGAAATCTTTAGATGAAGCAAGCACAATTCTTATTGTTTTTTTATCATATTGAGCAATGGTTATAGATTGGTAATTATTAATATCATATTTTTTTCTATCACCTTTTAATACTGCCTCAAAACTAACAATAGATCTATAAATTTTTCCATCTTTAAATGAATCTACTTTTATGTTTTCAAAATCAAGATCATTATCTAATTTTAAATCAACACCATTTTTATTTTTACTAGATTTTAAAACATATAAATTTACATTTTTTTGCTTTAAATTTTTTATTTGAGGCGGATTCTTGTTTTGTTTTGCTTTTTCTTTATAAGGCCCTATAAAGATGGTTGCTTCGCTAAGCTCTAATTTAACATCAAGCTCTTTCTTAGATGATAAAACTAAACGTATAGTTTGAGGATTAAATTGAGATACTATAATATTAAATTCTTTAAATTGAAAATTCTGTTTGCTACCCTTTAATACGCCATTAAAATCAGCAACATAACGAAAATTATTATCACCT
Organism: Campylobacter sp.; assembly: GCF_020024835.1. Lineage (GTDB taxonomy): Bacteria > Campylobacterota > Campylobacteria > Campylobacterales > Campylobacteraceae > Campylobacter_D. The sequence goes on from NZ_JAHHTD010000032.1 coordinate 18,832, forward strand.
TTTAAAGTAAAGTTTTTAATATTTTTTCGATCTAATT
>NZ_JAHHTD010000033.1 GCF_020024835.1 Campylobacter sp.
TTTTCAGGACTTAATAAAATCAACATTTCCAATAAATATAAACATTCTTTATAAATATTTTCATTTTTACCTAATATTTTTTTTAAAAATAAAACTAAAGGTATAACAGTATTAGTATTAAATACACTTATTATATGGAAAAATCTTAATTCGTAATTTTCATATTTAAAAACAGTTGTTTTATTTATATCTGGGAAATTGCGATATATTCTCGCATAATCTTTTAATTCTTTTAATAATTCTTTTAAATCATTTTCATTTAAATTTTTAATATAATCTTTATATAATAAACTCAATCCGCTTAAATTATGTATTTCTGTATTAAAAATACCTTTTATAATTGCATAAGAATATAAAAGTATCTCACTTTTACTTCTTTTAACCCTACCAGTTTCAATTTCTTCATTCCAAAATTCCTGCTCTTCTTTTTTGTTATCAAATACATTATCCCAATATTCTTCATAATATTTATTGGCCTTATTTTCATCACTTATCTTTATAATTTTATCAAATAAGGCATTTTTTATAATATCAGTAGATGATAATCTTAATCCTGTAGAATTTATAGAATCAAATATTTTTTGTTCATCTTCATTTGCATTCAAACAAACAACAACCCATAATTTACTATCAATAATATATTTTATAAATTCAAATAAATTAATATTATTAAACTCATTTTTTATTTTTTCGCTAAAATAATTATAACAACCAAAAATTCCATTTTCTTCTTGATTATTAATATTTTCATCTTTTAAAATTTTTTCATATTTTTCTTTATCTAATCTTGAATGGTTAATTTTTGGTATATCATCAGTAAAATTTTCAAATAAATAATCTTTAAAATAATTTTTTTGTTGATTATCTAAAAAATTACATAAAACTTTAATCAAAATTGAAAAAGTAGTAAGCCTTTGTTGCCCATCAATTACAATAGAATAAATTTCAACTCCACTATCTCTTTTTAAAATAATAGAACCTAAAAAATGTTCTTTGTTTTCTATAAAACTATTTTTTAAATCATTTAATAACTGCTCCCAATTTTCTTTTTTCCAAACATAAGGCCTTTGAAAAAAAGGAACAACAATCCTTTTTTCATCTCTTATAAAATTAAAATTATTTTCCCTAGCTTCCATATTATTTCCATATACAAAAATCAAACATCCAAATGCTTAACATCTTTAGCGTGAGTTTGTATATATTCACGGCGAGGTTCTACATCATCACCCATAAAAAGATTAAAAATATCATCAGCTCTTTGTGCATCTTCAATAGTAATTTTTAATAAGCGACGATTACTAGGATCCATAGTAGTATCCCATAATTGCTCAGGATTCATTTCACCAAGACCCTTATATCGTTGTATATAAGCACCTTTTTTAGCGTTTTTTTCTACTTCATCTAAAATATCTAAGATATCTTTATCAAAATTTAAATCTCTTTCTTTAATTTTTTGATAAATATAATTTGCTTCTTCATAAAGTGGATTTGTAAATAAATCATCATTAATTAATAACTCTTCTAAACCATTTTCAGTTTGTATATAAAGACGAATTTCATTATCATTTATGTAAGAATTTAAAATATTATAATTTTGTTTTTCTAAAAATTCCTTAACAATCTTAAACAATTCTTCATTATTTGACTTTATAAAATCAGGATTTTCTATTAAATATCTAATTACTGAAATTACATTAAATCTTTTTTCTAGTTCTTTTAATGTATTTTTATAAGCAGCAACAATCTTTAAAAAATCCTTTAAATCATTAAGTCCTATACCTTCATAATTTGAATTTTCAATACCAATTTCAATTAAATAATCATTTAAAGCTTTTTCATCTTTAAGATAAATTTCTTTTTTTTGACCTTTTTTGTATCGATAAAGTGGTGGTTGAGCTAAATAAATATGTCCATTTGCTACAAGATCATTCATAAATCTAAAAAAGAATGTTAAAAGCAAAGTCTGTATATGAGATCCATCTACATCAGCATCTGTCATAATAATAATTTTATGATATCTTAATTTTTCTATATCAAATTCATCTCCTATACCACAACCAAAAGCAGTAATCATATTTTGAATTTGTTCAGATTTTAAAATTTTATCAAGTCTTGCTTTTTCTACATTAAGTATTTTACCTCTTAAAGGTAAAATAGCTTGAAATGTTCTTTCACGACCTTGTTTAGCACTTCCACCAGCACTATCTCCTTCTACAAGATAAATTTCACTTTCACTTGGATTTTTACTTTGACAATCAGCTAATTTTCCAGGCAAAGTTCCTACACTAGAGCTTTCTTTTTTACGAGTTAGTTCTCTTGCTTTTTTAGCAGCTTCCCTACCTCTAGCTGCCATTAAAGCCTTATTCATAATAGCTTTTGCTTCTATAGGATTTTCTTCAAAATATTTACTTAAATATTCAAAAGAAGCTTTAGAAACAATAGGACGCACATAAGATGAGCCTAATTTACCTTTAGTTTGACCTTCAAATTGAGGTTCAGGCACTTTTACACTCACTACAGCGATTAAACCTTCTCTTACATCTTCTCCGGTGATTTTAGAATCTTTTTCTCTAGCACTAGCATTTGCTTCAATATAATTACTAATAACTCTAGTAAGACCCATTCTAAAACCAGCCTCGTGAGTGCCACCATCTGGAGTTTTAATATTATTAACAAAAGAAAGTAAATTTTCACTATAACTATCATTGTAAAGTAAAGCTACTTCGACATTAACATCTTCTTCATCTACATTAAAAAATATAGCTTTAGTTAAAGCTTGTTTTTTATTCATATCAATAACAAACTGACTTATTCCACCTTCATAATGAAAACTTTCAGATTTACCTATACGATTGTCTTTAAAATTTATAGTTATTTTTGGATTTAAATAAGCAAGTTCTTTAAATCTTTTAGCTAAAATTTCATAATCAAATTCTGTTATTTCAAAAATACTATCATCAGGCCAAAATTCTATAGTAGTTCCAGTTTTTTTACTAGTTCCTATTGTCTCAAAATTGCTAATAGTCTTACCTTCTGAAAATTCTTGTCTATAAATTTCACCATCTCTATGAATAGTTGCAACTAATTTTTTTGATAAAGCATTTACAACACTTACTCCAACACCATGCAAACCACCTGAAACTTTATAAGTATCTTTATCGAATTTGCCTCCTGCATGTAAAACGGTTAAAACAACAGTCAAAGTAGGAATATTTTCAGTTGGATGAATACCTACTGGAATTCCACGACCATTATCACTTACTATACAAGAACCTTCAGTTGTAATTTCTACATTTATAACATCACAAAAACCAGCCATAGCTTCATCAATAGAATTATCAACTACTTCATAAATCATATGGTGAAGACCATTTATATTAGTATCACCTATATACATACCAGGACGTTTTCTAACAGCCTCTAAACCTTTTAAAACTTTAATATTACCGGCGTTATAATTTTGCTTTTCTTGCATATATTTTCCTTATAATATTACAGGCATTATGATAGTTTGTAATTCTTCAGAAGAAACTAAAAAAGCCATATGAGGTTCATTTATACTTAATTTAAAATTTTCACTTTCTATAGAATTTAAAAAATCTGTAATGAATTTATTTTTAATACAAAGATTAAATTCTTCTTCTATATCAAGTTCTATATCAAGTTCAGTTTTTGCTTCCATATTATCTAAACTAATGCCTTCAAATACAAGTTTATTTTTATAAAAATTTAATTTCATTTTTTCTGTGATTATGTTGATTTTTTTAAGAGCATCTTTAAAATCTTCTGTTTTAAATATAAATTCTTTCGTAATATTTTTTGGAATTACTCTTTCATAATCAGGGAATTTATCGTTAATAAGTTTTGTAAAAAATTCAAAATTTTCATTTTTAGCGATTAATATATTTTCATCATAATAAATTTCTATTTTTTCAAAAAATATTTTTTGCATTTCAAAAATAGCTTTTTTTGGGATACAAAGATTAAATTCTTTTTCATTAGTTTTATTTAGAGTAAAAATTGCTAAACGTTTCGTATCTGTTCCTACAAAATTTATATGAGAAGTTTTAATATCTAATAACGCACCATTTAAAGAATATTTTGGATTATTAGTATCAACTGCTGGTAATATTTTTTTTAAAGATCTACTTAAATCACTAGAATCAATATCAAATTTATCTTTGCCTTCTGTACTTGGGAAATTTGGAAAGTCTTCATTATTAAACATAGGAAGTTTATATTTTGTTCCTTTTTGTCTAATAAATAAAAAGTTTTCTATAGTTTCTAAAACAACATCTTCGTTATTTAAATTTTTTATAATATCTAAAATACTTTTTGCATTAGCTGTAGCAAATCCAGGATTTTCTACTTTAATTTTTTTAATTTTATAATTAATTCCTATTTCATAATCACTTGCTTTAATGATTAATTTATCCTCAATTACTTCAAAAAGAAGATGAGAAGCTATATTACTAGAATCTTTTTTATCAACATATGAGTTGGTTAATACTATAGCTGATTCAAGGGTATTTTTGTTTATGCTTATTTTCATTGTTTATTCCTTGGTATTTTTAAAAATTTATTTTATCATAATAATAAGCAATGTGAAAATGTGAAAAAGTATTTTGAAGTTTTTTTTATAGTTTATTTAGACTATGGAATAAAAAATAATATTATTCACATTTATTCACATAGAACTTTTTATTTTTGTTAGAATTTTATTTTTTAATTCATCTATAATCATCTTTAGATTTTCATTTTCTTTAATGAGTTCTTGAATTTTTTTAATATTATGCGATATAGCCGTGTGATCTTTCATATTAAAAAATCTTGCAAGTTGAGGCATAGACATAGTTGTTAATTCTCTTGATAAAAATATTACAACTCTTCTTGCTATAACAATATTTTGTGTTTTTTTATTTGATTTTATGTCATTTGGTTTTAAATTATAACTTTTTGCAACTTCATTTAGTATATCTTCTATATTTATATTTTCTTTATTTTCTTTAATATGATCTTTCATAAAACTTTTTACTATTTCTAATGTAATTTTTTGATTAAAAAGCCTAGCTTGGGCATTTAAATTTGTGATCATACCTTCAATTTCTCTAATATTATTACCCATAGAAGTGGCGATATAACTAATAACTTCTGAATCAAGATCTATAGCATTAAATTGACATTTTTTCTTAATAATAGCTATTTTTGTATCTAGTTGTGGAGGTGTGATATCTGCAATTATCCCATTTGCAAAGCGACTTTTTAAACGTTCTGTAATACCTTTTAATACATTAGGTGGATTATCACTTGTCATAATAATTTGACCAAATTTTTCTTTAATTTCATTAAATGTGAAAAAAAATTCTTCTTGAATTTTGTCAGTTTTGCCAAGAAATTGCACATCATCTATAAGTAAAACATCGCAATTTTTGTATTTTTCATGAAATTTATTCATTGTTTTATTATTTAAATGAGAAGTAAAATCGTTGATAAAATTATCACTAGTTGCATAGATAACTTTGTATCCATTATCTAAGCAAACATTTCCTACAGCTTGAAGTAAATGAGTTTTTCCAAGTCCAGTTGGACCATAAATAAAAATAGGATTATAAAGTTTTCCTAGTTTATTTTTATTTGTGATAGCTTTACAAGTAGCATAAGCATATTGATTAGAATCCCCTACAACAAAGCTGTCAAAGGTAAAAGAAGGATTTAAAATAGTGCTTTGTGCTTTAATTTGTGAAATATCTACTTTTAAATTATTTTTGATAGAAGTTTTAACTTCACCAGTTGTAATGATAATTTGAGGATTAATACCTGTTTTAACTTCGTAAAAATATGCTAATTTTTGAGAATATTTTGTTTGTATAAATTTAGCTAAAAAATGATTTGGTGCTATAAATACTAAAGTATTATTTTTACTTGATTTTTCACTAAATTGTAAATGTGAAATATAGTTTTGGTATTCATTATCTGTAATTTCAGTTTTAAATTCTTGTAAAAAATCTTTTATATTCATTTGTTTTCTTAAAATAATTAATTATTGGTAAAATTCTATCTTAATTTTTATAAAAACTGGTTAAAATTATTGACTTAAATAAATTTCACATAGCTGTGAAATAAAGGTGAAAATTGAAAGTATTAGGAATTGATCCTGGCTCTAGATATTGTGGTTATGCTATCATTGAAAAAAAGAATAATAAAAATCAACTCATAGAAGCAGGACTTATAAAAATTAAACCTAACAATTTGCAATATCAAATCACAGAACTTTGCGAAGGACTTGATTTAATATTTAAAAATCATCAATTTGATGAAGTAGCAATAGAAGATATATTTTTTGCATATAATCCAAAAACGGTTTTAAAATTAGCTCAATTTCGTGGAGCTTTAAGTCTTAAAATTTTGCAACTTCATGGAGATTTTGCAGAATACACCCCATTACAAGTCAAAAAAGCAGTTACAGGTAAAGCAAAATCCACAAAAGAACAAGTCTCTTTTATGGTAAAAAGATTACTTGGTATATCTAAAGATATAAAACCTTTAGATATTACAGATGCTATCGCAGTAGCTTTAACTCATTTAGCAAATTTAAGATAAAAATTAATTTCCTATGAAATAAATTTCTACATCTCGTAAAAGTTTTTCACATATGGCAGAATCTGTATTTTTATCAACGACTAAATTTATGTGATTTTTTGTATCTCTAAAACTTCCAGCTGATTTTGAATTTTTTACTTCTAATTTTTGATTATCTTTTAAATATTTAATTGTAATCACAAATTTAGTGGCTGCAGAAGCTTCTCCAAGGTTAGTTTCTATTACCACACTCATATTTGCAGCTTTAGCTAAAGTTGTTTGAATTTTATTAAGAATTTCTTTTATTCTTCTGTTTAGTTCTATAATTTTTAAAATATATTTATTATCAATACTCTCAAAAGAAACTTTTAGCTTATTCATAATTTCTTGATTTGTTGGCTTATCAGGAGCGACATACACCATATAAAATCCATTTTTAATATCAATTTTAGTGCTTTTTGTATCTCTTCCTGTAGCAAAAACTTTCACATAAACAGCATTATCAAGATATACTCTATCTATCATAGGACCATAAATTTCATATTCTCTTTTTCTTATAATAACTTCTCTAGCTGCTACTTGAATTTTTACTGAACATTCGTGAATTAAAGGTTCCATTTCTTTTTTTATTTCAAGTAGTTCTTTAAGCATCAATTATCCTTGTTAAATTATTTTCTTGCGATTATAACAAAAAAATATTTAATTTTTTAGTTAGTATATTTTTTCTATGTTAGGAAAGTTTGATAAAAGAGTTTTTTCTATTTTATTTTTTTCCTCAAGTAAAATTTTTTTATTTTTTTCTCTAAATGCTTCATTGGAATAAAAAATTAAGTAAGAAATACTAATTGCAGCTATGATTTTTCCTTTATGTTCTATACCCACAGCCATACATTCAATTTGAGGATTCATCTCTCCACTTTCTAAAGCAATTTTTTCTTTTTTAATTATTTGTAATTGAGTATATAATTGATCTATATCATTTAGAGTATTTGGTGTGATTTTTGTAAATTTTTTACTATATATTGTTTGAAGTTCTTTTTTACTTTTTTTCTCCAATAAAGCTTTTCCTAAAGAAGTAGCATAAGCAGGATAAGTTGTCCCTACAAAAGATTTAAGTTGTATCTCGTTATTTGTATCAAATTTTTCAAGGTATAATACCTCCCCTCCTTTTAAAATACCCATTTGACAGGTTTGACCACTTAAATCCCTTATAATTTTCATATGTTTTTTTATAAGCTCTATAACGCTATTTTCATTTTTTATACTTAAACTTAGTTCTAAAATTTTATTATCAAGACAATAAAATTTATTTTTACAAAAGATATATCTAGTTTCTTGCAAAGTTTTTAGTATAGGTGAGAGTGTTCCTATTGGAATATCTAAATTTTTTGCAATTTGACTTAAAGTTAAATTTTTTTCACAAGCTAATAGCTCTAAAATTTTTAATACTCTTAAAGTAGGCTGATGTTTCATTTTTATCCTTTGTAATTATATTTTTCACATTTTGTAACATTTTATATAAAATATTTTTTTAGCTAATTTTATAAAAATTATGATTTATTCGTAATTAGGTTCATTTTATTGTATTTTTGCTTATTTTTAAAATTTAGAATATTTTGTTATATTTTTGTATATAAATAATATTTTGTATATACAAAAATATTAGCTAAAGGATTAAAAATGGGAAATTTAAAAGGGACCTTTCCAGCTTTATTGACTCCTTATGATAAAGATGGAAGTATCAATGAAAAAGAATTTATTGATTATTGTGAATTTGGAATTTCTAAAGGATTAAATGGACTTTTTTGTAATGGTAGTGCAGGTGATTCTCAAGCTTTAAGTATAGAAAAACAAATTAAGCTTATGAAATTAAGTAAAAAAGCTTCAAAAAATCAAGTGCCTATTATCACAGGTATTACTTCAAGTATTTATGAAAATACAACTATTTTAGCTCAAAAAGCCTATGAAATAGGTCTTGATGCACTTTTGCTTGCTATGCCGTATTATTATAAATTTAATGAAGATACACTTTTTGAATATGTTAAAGATATAGCAAGTAAGGTTAAGCTTCCTTTGTATATTTATAACATACCTCTTTTTGCTCCGCCACTTTCATTAGCTCTTATTGAAAAACTTTCTAAAATTGAAAATATAGTAGGTATTAAAGATAGTAGTGGAGATGCCTTGCTTTTAAATCATATTTTAGATCTTGTGCCTGATGATTTTGATGTCTTTGTAGGTAGAGAAGAATTTTACGCAGGGGCTTTGTTTGCAGGAGCTAAGGGTTCTATGACAAGTATAGGAGCTGTGTTTCCAGAACTTATGAGTGAAATTTATAAGGCTATGAATGAAAAATCTTATGAAAAAGCTTTAAAGATACAAAAAAGTTTATTAAAGGCTATAAGATTTGGTATGAGTATGGCTTTTCCTATGGGCTTTGCTTTGCTTTTAAAAGCTAGAGGTTTTGAATTTGCAGACTTTAGCCCACATCCTCTTTCAAAAATCACTCAAGAAGCTTTACAAAATCGTTTTGATGAGGCTAAAAATATTATCAAAGAATTAGAATATCAAACAGGAATTAAATTATGAAAGGCTTTATTATAGTCAATGAAAAAGACAATGTAGCAACAGCTTTACATAATTTTCAAAAAGGGCAAAACATTGCAGGAGTGATTTTACAAGAAGATATACAAAGTGGTCATAAATTTGCACTTAGAGATATTAATGCTAAGGAATTAGTGATTAAATATGCTGAAGCAATTGCAATTGCAAGTTGTGATATTAAAGCAGGAGCGTGGGTGCATATTCACAATACAGCAGGTATTCGAGGACGAGGAGATAAACAATGACAAAGATTCAAGGCTATAGAAGAGAAGATGGAAAATTTGGCTTAAGAAATAAAGTTATTATCATTCCAAGTGTTCATTGTGCGAATAAAGTGTGTGAAAATATTGCTAAAAAATGCCAAGGAGCAGTATATATTAATCATCAACACGGCTGTTCTCAACTTGAATTTGATGCCTTGCAAACAAGAGATGTTCTCATAGGACACGGCACAAATGCCAATGTTTATGGAGTTTTGATAGTAGGTTTAGGTTGTGAGGTAATACAAGCAAAAATAGTTGCAGAAAAAATTAAAGAAGCAACACCTTATAAGAAAGTGGAATATCTAGTTATCCAAGAGTGTGGTGGCACTCAAAATACACTTCAAAAGGGTATTAAAATCGTCCAAAGTATGCTTGATGAAGCTACAAAAGTGCTAAAAAGTGAAGGGGATTTTTCTGATTTGATTTTAGGCACAGAATGTGGAGGAAGTGATAGCTATAGTGGGCTTAGTGCCAATCCTGCTTTGGGAAGTTTAAGTGATTTTGTAATTGATGAGGGAGGATCAGTAATTTTAGCAGAAACTACTGAACTTATAGGTTGTGAAGCGATTTTAGCTAAGAGAGCTAAAGATGATGAGGTAGCAAAAAAGGTTTATGAAAAAATTTTAGGTTTTGAAAATTTAATCAAATCTTTCCATGCTGATATACGCGGGGCAAATCCAAGTCCAGGAAATATAGCAGGAGGTTTAAGTAGTATAGAAGAAAAATCTTTAGGTTGTATTTATAAAGCTGGAACTAAAACACTAATAGATGTGATTGATTATGCCAAACCTGTTATTTTTAAAGGACTTACTTTTATGAATACTCCAGGTAATGACATAGAACAATTATCAGCTATGGTTGCAGGAGGTGCAAATATTTGTGTTTTTACAACTGGTCGTGGCACGCCAACAGGTTCAGCCATAGTGCCAACTATAAAAATGAGCTCTAATACATTTTGCTATGAAAATATGCAAGATTGCATTGATATTAATGCTGGAAGTATTATTGATGGGATAAAAACAAAAGAAGATGTAAAAGATGAACTAATTGATTTAATTGTAAAAGTTGCACAAGGACAATTAGTTAAAGCAGAAGTCAATGAACAAAATGATTTTTCAGTTTGGAGACTTGCTACAACTTGTTAAAAATAAATTTTATACAAAGGAGAATAAATGGATTTGCAGATTAAAAATAAAGTTTGTATTATCACAGGTGGTGCTAAGGGTATAGGGTATGGTATCGCTAAGTTATGGGCAAAAGAAGGTGGCATACCAGTTATTCTTTCAAGATCAATGCCACAAGAACATTATAAAGAATTAAAAAATTTGTGTCAAGATTATGGATTTTATGAGATTGATTTAAAAAATTATGAACAAATAGGAAAACTTATAAATGAGATTGCTACTCGATATGGTGGAATTTATGCTTTAGTTAATAATGCTGGAGCTAATGATAATCTTCATATTGAAGATGCCACTACACAAGATTTAATCAAATCTTATGAAAATAATCTTTTTCATTATTACGCAGTAACAAAGGAATGTTTGCCTTATATCAAAAAAGAAGAAGGTAGTATTTTAAATATAGTAAGCAAAACAGGACTTACAGGGCAGGGTAGAACCTCAGCTTATGCTTCAGCAAAAGCTGCACAAATTGGTTTTACTAGAGAGTGGGCTTGTGCATTTGCTAAAGATGGTGTGCGTGTTAATGCCCTAGCTCCTGCTGAAGTGATGACACCGCTTTATGAAAGATGGTTAAAAAATTTTCCTAATCCAAAAGAACAATATGAAAAAATTGCTAAAAGTATTCCTTTAGGACATCGTTTTACTACGATTGAAGAAATTGCAAATACAGCAGTTTTTACATTAAGCCCCCTTGCTTCACATACTACAGGTCAAATTTTATTTCCTGATGGAGGTTATGTGCATTTAGATAGAGCTTTAAATTGGGATTAAAGGGGAGTAAAAATGGATACAAATTCAAAAAATATAAAAATAGCAATTATTCTTGTTAGCTCACTTTTCTTTTTATGGGGTGTAAGTTATGGTCTTATAGATGTGATGAATAAAAATTTTCAAAATCATTTGCATATTACCCAGCATGAAAGCGGTTTTTTGCAACTTGCTTATTTTGGAGCTTATTTTATCATTGCTTTACCAGCAGGATATATAGCTAATCGTTTTTCTTATAAAATGGGTATTATTTTTGGTTTAGCTTTATATGCCATTGGTTGCTTACTCATCATACCAGCTACAAATATAGCCAGTTTTGGATTATTTTTATTTGCCTTTTTTATTTTAGCTTGTGGAATTGGCTCATTAGAAACAAGTGCCAATCCTTATATGGTAAAACTTGGAGATGAAAAAAATGCAAGTTTTAGAATCAATGCAGCACAAAGTTTTAATGGTTTTGGACAATTTGTAGGGCCAATCATTGGCGGAGCCTTATTTTTATCTATAACAAAGCAAGAAGAAGGAGCAAGTGCTGATCAAATAGAAGCTGCACTTTTAGCAAATATGAGTAATGTTCAGCTTGTTTATGTGGGTATTGCTACTATAGTGCTTTTGATTTTAATACTTTTTTCCTTAAATAAAATTCCAGAAGGAGCACAAGTAAGTAGTGATTATGCTAAAGAAGATACAAGCAAAGCCTTAGGAGTTTTCAAGCATAGTCATTTTAATTACGGACTTTTAGCACAATTTCTTTATGTGGCAAATCAAGTTGCTGCTGGAGCATTTTTTATTAATTACGCTACAGAGCATTATGAGGGGCTTAGTGATGAAAAAGCAGCATATTATTTTTCCATAGCTTTAGTGGCTTTTATGATGGGTCGCATTCTTTCTACACCTTTAATGAAAAAAATTAAAGGAGAAAGTATTTTAGGAATTTATTCTTTAATCAATGTTCTTTTATGTATAGGGCTTTATTTTAGTAATGGATTATTTAGCGTAATTTTGTTGATAGCTTTATTTTTCTTTATGAGTATCTCTTTTCCTACTATTTTTGCAGTATCTACAAAAAATTTACCTTTTCATCAAGTTAAATTAGCAGGTTCGCTTTTAGTTATGAGTATAGTAGGAGGTGCTATTAGTCCTTTAATAATGGGAGCTATAAATGATCATTTTGATACAAGTATGGGTTATTTAGCTATGGCACCTTTATTTTTATATGTGGCTTGGTATGGTTTTTTAGGTTCAAAAATAAGGGCTTAAAATGCAAAAAATTTTTGACGCACATATTCATCTTTGGGATTTAAATCAAGTAAGCATTCCTTGGTTGAAATTTAATGAGTGCTTAAATAAAAATTTCGTTTATGAGGATATGATAAAAAAATATCAAGATTTTGATTTAATTGGAGCTATGTATGTCGAAGTAGATAGTGATGATAAAGATAGCGAAGCTTCTTTTGCCCTCAATCTACAAAAGCTTTATGGCTTGAAGCTTTGCTTAGCTAATATAAATTACAAAGATGAAATTTCAGCTTTTAGAGAGGTTTTACACACAAGTATAAAGGGTGCTAAAAGGCTTTTAGATAAGGATTTTTTACAAATTTTAAAAGATTTAGAAAAAGAAAATCTAGTTTTTGAAGCTTGTGTGAAAAATGAAGAAATTTATATGTTAGAATCCACTCTTAAAGCTTACCCTAAATTAAAAATTTGTCTTAATCATTTTGGAACACCTAATCAAAAGCATTTAAAAGAATATAAAGAAATTTTAGAAAAATTTTCTCATTATCCACAACTTTTTATAAAACTTTCAGCTCCTGATAATTTTTTACAAGAAGCTCCAAAAGATTTTCTTTTTGAAATTTTTACTTTTTTAAAAGATTGTTTTAGTGAAGAAAGACTTTTGTTTGGTTCTAATTTTCCTGTAGCAAAATTAAGTCCAAAAGAGTGGGCAAATCTCATCATACAAAGTGAAGTTTTTGAAAATCTCGATGGTATTTTTTATAAAAATGCACTTAATTTATATAAAAGGAGTTAAAAATGCAAAGATATGGGCAAATTATTAAAATTAAGCCAGAAAAAATTAAGGAGTATAAAGAGCTCCACGCAAAGCCTTATAAAGGAGTTTGTGAAATGATTAAAGAATGCAATATACAAAATTATTCTATTTATCTTTTTGATGAATTTTTATTTGCTTATTTTGAATACATTGGTGAGGATTTTCAAAAAGATATGGAAAAAATGGCAGCAGATGTAGCTACTCAAAAATGGTGGAAAATTACTGATCCTTGCCAAATTTCTTTAGGATATGCGGGTCAAAAATGGCTTGATATGGAAGAAGTTTTTCATTTAGATTGATAATAAATTTTATTTATTGATTGTTATTATTATTTTATTATCATTTAAAATTATTATATTAATTAAGGTTTTTAAAATGGATAAACTAGCACATATCTTTATAAATACAAATATAGATAAATTTGTATTGCGTTTTGCGGTGATTTTAGTATTTGTTGTTTTTGGCATTTCTAAGTGGTTTGATTTTGAAGTAGAATTACTTAAGCCTTTATTTGCTAATACTTGGTTAGCTTTTTTACCACATTTTCTTGGTGATGCTGGAGCTTCTTATGCCTTGGGTGTCGTAGAGGGAATCATTTATATTTGTTTAATTATAGGTTTTTTCAATCCTAAATTTGGTGTTATAGGTGCCTTGGGTGTTTTAGCTACTTCTTTAACTACTTTAAGTTTGATGATACAACTAAGTTTTGATGGATTTATATTTAAAGATGTATTGTTAGTAGGTGCTTCACTCGTAATTTTAAAATTTGACTTAAAAAGAATATATCTTTTTAAATAAAAATAATCAAAATTTAAACTAATTAATAATTTTTTAATATTAATTAGTTATTTTGTTTAGTTTAAAATTGATATTTTATTAAATAAAATTTATAA
>NZ_JAHHTD010000034.1 GCF_020024835.1 Campylobacter sp.
TTCAACTAGAAAGCAAACACGATGTATAAAAATCAACTTCAAACTCTTTTAAATGAAAAAAAAATTTCAAATTTTTTCTTACTTTATGGAGCGGATAATTTTCAAATAGAACTTTTTACTAAATTTATAAAAAATCAATATAATTTTGATGAGAGTTTAAGATTTTATTTTGATGAATATAATTTCAAACAAGCATATGATTATTTATCAAGCTCATCACTTTTTAGTGCAACAAAACTACTTGAAATTAAAAGTTTTAAAAAAATTCCAGCAAAAGAAGTTAAAAAATTTATCGATCTGTGCCAAAATTCACAAGAAAATTATTTTTTACTTCAAATATATGATGAAAATTCAAGATTAAATGAACTAGAAAAAATTTTTAATGAAAATTTTTGTAGATTTTTTAAAGTAAATTCTGCAAAAGAAGGCATAGAATTACTTAAATTAAGGGCTAAGGAATTAAATATAAAAATTACGGAGAATGCTCTCTTTGCACTTTTTTATAATTTTAATGAAAATCTTTATTTAGCAGCAAGCGAGTTAAATAAATTTAATGGATTGAGTATTGATGAAAAAGTTATTCAAGAGCATTGTTACAGCTTAAGCACTATTGAATTTGAAAGTTTTTTTGAAAAAATACTATACAAAAAAGATTTGCGTAATGATCTTGAAAAATTACTTGAAAATTATAATGAAATAGCTCTTATTAATGCGCTATATTTAAGTTTTTCAAGACTTTTCAAAATAGCCTTATATGCAAAAGTGCATGGAAATTTGAATTTAAAAGAAATTTTAGGCTACACACCTCCAACACACATAATAAAAAATTTACAAACACAAGCTCTAAGCGTAAAAATTTTACAATATAAAAAAATTTTTTTAACTTTATGTGAGTGCGAATATGAGCTTAAAAAAAAGTCTAAGATTGAAAAAAAGGAATTAGTGATTGCAAATATCTTAAATATTAGCTCTATCTTAAAAAGTTAAATTAAGAAAGTTATGATAAAATAATGTTTGCTTTATTGCAAAAATTCCTTGCTCAAAAAATTTTTTGGGCTTTATATCCATAAGGAGAAAACAAAAATGAAACATTATGAAGTTTTGTTTATATTAAAACCGACACTTACCGAAGAGGAAGTAAGTGCTAAGTTGGATTTCGTAAAAGAAGTTCTTGTAAAAAATGGTGCACAAATTGAAACTATAGTAGAAATGGGCACAAGAAAACTAGCTTATAAAATTAAAAAATATGAAAGAGGAACTTATTTTGTAATTTATTTCAAAGCTCCTACTAATTTAATTTCAGAGCTAGAAAGAATATTAAGAATAACAGAAGAAATTTTGAGATTTTTGATTGTAAAATATGAAAATAAAAAAGAAATTGCTGCTTGGGAAAGATTAAGCAAAGGTATCAAACAACATAAAAAAGAAGTTAAAACTAACGAAAATATAGAAGGTTGATCAATGTTTAACAAGGTCGTTTTAGTAGGTAATCTTACAAGAGATATAGAAATGCGTTATGCTCCTTCTGGTAGTGCTATAGGTTCTTCAGCTATTGCAGTAACGAGAAAATTTAGCACCAATACTGGTGAAAAAAGAGAAGAAACCTGCTTTATCGACATTAGTTTTTTTGGTAGAACAGCAGAAATCGCTAACCAATATCTAAATAAAGGTAGCAAAGTTTTAATTGAAGGTCGTTTAAGATTTGAGCAATGGAGTGATCAAAATGGACAAAATAGATCTAAACATAGTGTTCAAGTTGAGAATTTGGAGATGTTAGGTTCTAGCATTCAAAATAATCAACAAACACACTACAATAATCAAAATCATAGCTACGATCAGCAACAAAGTTTTGATCCATATTCTCAAGTACAAACTAAAAATACATCATCAAATGTATATCAAAATAATGCTCCTAAAGAAACTCCTATGCGTGAAATTGATATAGACAAATATGATGATGATACAGATTTACCATTTTAAGGTTTAAAGGAAAAAATATGGCAGAAAAAAGAAAATATTCACGAAAATATTGTAAATATACTGAAGCAAAAGTTGATTTTATCGATTACAAAGATACCGCATTATTAAAACATGCTTTATCAGAAAGATTTAAAATTATGCCTCGTCGCTTAACAGGAACTAGTAAAAAACACCAAGAAATGGTTGAAGTTGCTATCAAACGTGCAAGACACGTAGCATTAATTCCTTATATAGTAGATAGAAAAGAAGTTATAACTAACCCATTTGAAGGTTTATAATTTTTAGACCCTTAAGCTGAAACTTAAGGGTTATATAAAGGTTAATTATGTTTTCGGATATAGAGTCTGAATTTTATATAATTTTACTCGCATCAATTACAATTATATCTGTGTTAAATCCTTTTGGAAATCTCCCGCAATTCTTAGCAATGACAGAAGGTTTAGACACTCAAAAAAGAAAAAAACTATTTAGAAATATTATTTATACTGCTTTTTGTATTGTTTTAATATTTTTACTTTTAGGTCCTTTTGTTATGAAATATTTATTTAAAATAGATATCAACGATCTAAGGGTAGCAGGCGGTCTTATACTTGTTATAATGAGCACTAAAAATCTATTATTTACTCCGACAAAAAGTCAATTTCAATATTACAATAATCTAAGCCCCCAAGAACTTCTAAAAAAAAGTATTGTTCCTATGTCTTTTCCTATGTTGGTAGGTCCTGGAACTCTTTCTACTATTGTAGTAATATCTGAAGATCAAAATTTAGGGATAGCAATTACTTCAGTTTTATTTACCTTTTTATTTATTTTTATACTCTTTCACTTTTCAGCAACCATCGAAAAAGTTATAGGAAAACTGGTTCTTTATGTCTTTTCTAGGATTGCTTTAGTTTTTATTATGGCTATGGGTGTAAAAATGGTATTTGCTGGAATTAAAACTTATATTTGTCAAATTTAGGATAAATAAAAAAACTTTTTTGCAAAAATATCTCTTCATTTACCTCTTTATTTGAATTTAATAATACACTTGCATTGACTGCTATAATAGAATTAGCTTGTTTATAGCTTGAAATTATTTTTTCATCTATACATTCTGCTAAAGGATAAACATAATCTAAACGCATAATAGCATTATTATATGTAAAATTTATATTTTTTAAACATTCTTTTCCTTCTTTTCTTGCTTCATATAAAAAATACTTTGACATTTCTTTAGAATCATAAAGTAATATTTTTCCTTGGGTATATAAAATAAAATCCTTCATTATTCTTGATGAATATGATGAAATTTTAACAACAAAAAGCGATAAAAAAGCAATAGACATTATTAAAAATACAACATAAACCATTACAAAAGACTTTTTCATTTAAAAATCCATTTATCTAAACATTCTTTTTGCTTACAAAGAGTTATTTTTATGCTATTTTTTTCTTTCTTTATATTAAAACTATCAATATTATCAGAAAGTAAAAATCTATTTTGCTTATTTTCAAAATCTCTAATATTTAAAAATACTTTATTATTTTCAAAATTAATTCCTATATAAGCATACACAACATCATAAAATCCTTCAAATTTTTCATTGGAAAATACAATACTTTCATTATCATTAACATAAGTTTTATAAATTTTCTTATCTTTTAAAGCATATAAATAAAGATAATCTTTTGGATAGTTTTTTTGTTTCTTATTTGAATGAATATCTTTGTAATTACTTAAAATTCCATAAGAAATACCATTTTCAATAAAATGAAAATTACTTTTTGGACTTACAAATTTTCCCATATCCACCATAATACCGCTAAAATTAAATTTTTCTAAATTAATATCATAAAATATATCATTTGCTGCACTCATATAACATTCAAAAGAATGATGATCATATTTAAAATCACGACAAGATTGATAAATTTTCTCTATGCTTAATAACACTTGATTTATATCTAAAAAAGTATTATTTTTATTTCTTATATCAAAAACTTTTTCATAAATCTGAATACTAGGTAGCATAAGAATTGAAACGATAACTCCAAACACAATTAAACTTAAAACAAGTTCTAAAAGACTAAAAGCTTTCTTCATCATAAAATTCTTTTTTATAAGAATCATCTTTTATTTGTAAAGATTTAAGATTAAAAACACTATCAAAATATTCTATGAAAAAATAATTACTAATTTGAATATTATTAGAATTTAAATTTCTTTTTTCTATAAGATTTTTTTCAACTTCATACAAATATTGATTTTTATGAATTATATTGGAAGTTTTAAAATAAAATACATAATAATAAAAACTAAAGATAATTCCAAGCAAAACGATACAAAAAGCAAGCTCTAGGAGACTAAAAGCTTGCTTCATTTACTCATACTTGCTAAAAATGCTTCAAAAAATGCAGCTCTAATAGCTTTTTTTTCTAAAGCTTCTATTCCTTTTATAGTTACTCCAGCAGGTGAGCAAATTTTTTCCTTTATTAACGCAGGATGCTCTTGATTAAATAAAACGCTAAAACTTTCAAAAGCTGCTTTAGTAAGTTCATAACTTAAAGTATTATTTAATCCATTTCTTACTCCAGCATTAGCTAGTGATTCTGCTACTAAAGATAAAAATGCTGGAGCACAACCACTTAAAATCATTGCTACGTCAAATTCCTTCTCATTTTGAAGTAAAAAAGACTTACCAAAAGTATTTAATAATGTTAAAATTTCATCTTTAAACAAATATTTTTCCATTAAATACGGAGTTGTAGAAGTTTTAAATTTAGCCGCGATATTGGGCATTATTTTTATATAATCTTGTGCTTTTATAATATGAAGCTTTTCAAAAGTTGTATTAGCTAAAACAGAAATAACCCATCTTGCTTTTCCTGATAAATTACAAGCTACTTCATCTAAAGCATAAGGTTTAAAAGCTAAAATTACATTTTTATTTTCTAAATCAAATTCGTGATAAGAAATTACTTTGATATCTAAATTTGATACAACACTTTTTATATCTCTTGCAACAATTGTAACTTTATAATTACTGCTTAATCCTTGCGCTAAAGCATTTGCCATAGCACCACTTCCTAAAATATAGATTTCAGACATATTATTTTTCTGAAGATTTAATAAATGCAGAAATCTTTTCTGATTGAAAATAATCTGGATATTTCGTGGTATCTAATATAACTTGCACTAAAGAGCCATCATCATAATTCATAACAACTGGAGCTAAAAAATTTACCGTTGATTCTTCTAAAGGTTTATTAATAGCCACAATTACAAAAACGCCAAAATTTGATTTTTCATTTAAACCTAATAATTCTTGATAATAATCAGGAACCTCAAAGTCATAATCAGGACGTATCATATACGGATCAATCATTACAAAAGAAAAATCTTTTCCATCAAGACTTTTAAGTCTATAAAACACTTCATCAATTTGATAAAAATTCATATTTTTAGTCTCTTCAAAACCTAAAATAGGACATTTAACCTCTAAATTCATTCTGCCTCCTAAATCTAATTGCTAAGAGAACCAAAGCAAAATTAGTTCCAAAAATTAAAATACTCAAACAAAATTATAGTTTTTTAAAATTAACAATTTCATAAACATAAAAATACTATAATTACAATTTTTTAGTTTATTAAGGTTACATAATGAAAAAAAATCTTATATTTACATTCGTCATTTTAGGATTATTCTTAGGGGCTTGCGCTACAAAAAAAACTACAGATTTGTATAATCTTAGCTCTATTGAGTGGTATCAGCAAATCATAAAAGATCTACAAGAAAAAAATCTTGAACTAGCAGATCAACACTATACTTCTATGGCAGCTGAGCATATAGCCGATCCGCTGTTGGAGCAAACTCTATTAATCTTAGCACAAGCACACATTAATGAAGAACAATATAAATTAGCAAATTTTTATCTTGATGAATATCTAAATAAATTTGGAGATTCTCAAAATATTGCATATATTCGATATTTAAAAATTAAAGCTAAATTTGATTCTTTTGCAGTTCCAAATCGCAATCAAGCCTTAATGTTAAAAACTATCAAAGAAATTCAAGAATATAATAAAAATTATCCAAATGTCCAGTATAACGACTTAATTAATACTATGCTTACTAAGTTTAATCTTGCTGTTTTTTATCTTGATTCTAGTATAGCTGAACTTTATAAAAAACTTGATAGAGAAGAAAGTTATGAAATTTATAAAGAAAAATTAGACGATTCTAGTTTTAAAAACACAGATATGATTAAACCAGAACTTCCATGGTATAGAAAAATATTTGAAGAAGGCACATTATAATGAAAATAGACAATAATCAAAATTACCCTGCACAACTTCCAGTACTTGTAGAAGATGAGTTATTTTTATATCCTTTTATGATCACTCCTATTTTTTTAAGTGATATACAAAATATCAAAGCTTTAGATTTAGCCATACAAAATGAAACTATGATATTTGTTGCTCCTTCAAAAATAGAAGGCGGAAGGAATTTTGATGATATTTATGATTGCGGAGTTATCGGAAATATTATGAGAAAAGTTCCACTTCCAGATGGTAGGATTAAAATTT
The DNA here is from genome assembly GCF_020024835.1 of Campylobacter sp. GTDB lineage: Bacteria > Campylobacterota > Campylobacteria > Campylobacterales > Campylobacteraceae > Campylobacter_D. The sequence continues at coordinate 6,551 of NZ_JAHHTD010000034.1, forward strand.
TATTTCAAGGTTATGCAAAAGCTAAGATTCTTAAACCAATTTCTAGCGATCCTTTAATTGCTTTAGTAGATCTAATTTATCAAGAAGCATTATGTTCTACAAAAAAAGAAGCTATTATTGAGGTATTAAAAGAAAAAACTAAAGCTTTATCTATGATTAGTCATTATTTTCCACCAGATCTTTTAAGGACTATTGAAGAAGATAGTGATCCTAGTAGAATTTGTGATTTAATACTAAATTCTATCAAAATTAAAAAATACCAAGCATATAATTTTTTCATAGAAACAAATGTAGAAACTAAGCTTTTAAATTTAATCGACCATCTTGCCAAGGAAATAGAAGCTAATAAAATACAAAAAGAAATCAAAAACAAGGTGCATTCTAAGATAGACAAAGTCAATAAAGAATACTTTCTTAAAGAGCAATTAAAGCAAATTCAAAGAGAGTTAGGGAGTGATATACAAAAAGAAAGTGAAGTTGAAGAATACAATAAAAAATTAGAAAACAAAAAACCTTTTATGTATGAAGAAGCGTATAAAGAAATCAAAAAACAAATACAAAAATATGAAAGAATACATCAGGATAATTCTGAAGCTTCTATGGTGCAAACTTACATAGAAACCGTCTTAGATATACCATTTGAGTATTCTTCGAAAAAAAGATTAAATTTATTAAATGTATCTAAACAATTAAACACAGATCATTATGCTTTAGAAAAACCAAAAGAGCGTATTGAAGAATATTTTGCCGTTAAAGAGCTTTTAGAAAAACGCAAAATAAAAGATAAAGATGGTGCCAAAGTAATTTTATGTTTAGTCGGTCCTCCAGGAGTCGGTAAAACTTCACTTGCTAATTCAATTGCCAAAGCTTTAAAAAGAGAATTAGTTCGTATAGCTCTTGGTGGTCTTGAAGATGTAAATGAGCTAAGAGGTCATAGAAGAACTTACATAGGGGCTATGCCAGGGCGTATAGTTCAAGGACTTATTGAAGCAAAGCAAAGTAACCCTGTAGTTGTTTTAGATGAGATAGATAAGCTAAGTCGTAACCATAGAGGCGATCCTAGTGCTGTTTTACTAGAAATTTTAGACCCAGAACAAAATACTAAATTTAGAGATTATTATCTAAATTTCAATATAGATTTAAGTAAAATTATATTTATAGCAACTGCAAATGACGCAAGCTCAATCCCTGCTGCTTTAAAAGATAGAATGGAATTTATAGAACTTAGCTCATATACTCCTCAAGAAAAATTTCAAATTGCAAAAAATTTTTTAATTCCTGATGAAATAAAAAAACATGGTCTTAAAGGTAAAGAAATTTCTTTTGATAAAAAAGCTATAGAATTAATCATTAGTGATTATACAAGAGAATCAGGAGTTAGAAATTTAAGAAGAGAGCTTGCTAAAATATGCAGGAAATGTATTAAAAAATTTCTCTTAGATCAAGATTTTAATACTATAAAAATTACCACAAAAAATATACAAGAATTCCTTGATAAAAAAGTATTTGAAATAGAAAAGCACGAAAAAGAAAATAAAATTGGACAAGTCAATGGATTAGCTTGGACTGCTGTAGGTGGTGATGTTTTAAAAATTGAAGCTATTAAAATTAAAGGTAAAGGTGAGCTTATGCTTACAGGAAGTTTAGGCGATGTAATGAAGGAATCTGCTAAAATCGCATTTAGCTTAGTTAAAAATTTAATTGATCAAAATATCATTAAAATTCCAAAAAATATCATTTATAAAAATGATGAAAATGCTTACAACCTATACAATTTACACATTCATGTTCCAGATGGTGCTACACCTAAAGATGGTCCAAGTGCAGGTATAACTATTACGACTGCTATTGCATCTATATTTAGTGATAAAAAAGTAAAATCTGATATTGCTATGACAGGTGAAATCGATCTTATGGGTAATGTTTTACCAATAGGTGGTTTAAAAGAAAAACTTATTGCAGCATATAAAGCTGAAATAAAAATAGCTATCATTCCATATAAAAATTTTGAAAGAGACTTAAAAGATATTCCTCAAGAAGTTATAAAAAATATGAAAATTGTGGGTGTAAAAAATTTAGAGGAAGTATTAAAAATTGCTCTTATTTAAGCTAGAATTTTATATTTCTAGCTTATTTTAAGTATTATACACAATATCTATTTAAATTTTTAAACACAACAAAAATCATCATTTAAAAATAACAAAGTGCCATATTGTAACACAATCAATATCAATATATATTATTTGATAAAATAATAGTAATTTTATGTTATTCTATAATCAAAAATCAACAACTAAGGAAAGCAAATGCAAAATTTAGACAAAGCATTTTTAGGTCATCCAAAACCATTATTTAGCTTATCAATGACAGAGCTTTGGGAGCGATTTTCCTTTTATGGAATTCGTCCTTTATTAGTTCTTTTTATGGCAGCTAGTGTCAGTATGGGAGGCTTAAATATAAGCAAAGAGGAAGCTGCTGCTATAGCTGGAATTTTTGGAGGCTGTCTGTATCTTGCAGCCTTGCCTGGAGGCTGGTTAGCCGATAATTATCTAGGGCAAAAAAAAGCTATATTTATAGGGTCTATCATTATAGCTTTTGGGCACTTGTCGATAGCTTTATCTATATTTAATTCAGTAATGTTTTTTATTGGTTTAGCTCTTATTGTCATAGGAACAGGACTTTTTAAAACTTGTGCTTCTGTTATGGTTGGTATGCTATATACTCAAGAAGATCCAAGACGCGATTCAGGTTTTACAATTTTTTATATGGGAATCAATCTAGGAGCTTTTATAGCTCCTTTAATTTGTGGTTTTTTACAAGTAAAATATGGTTGGCATATAGGCTTTGGTGCTGGTGGCATAGGTATGCTTATTGCTTTACTTATTTTTTATTTTAAAACTATTCCTGATTTAGTTGATTTTGATAAAAATGTAGGGATTAAATATCCTTGGGATAAACCTATAAAATATCATAAAAATATTTTATGGGTTATTGTAATAGCCGCTGTAGTTTTAATCGCTTTATCTTTTCTTCTTTTTGGAGGATTTGTCAAATTAAATCCTATAGTCATCGCAAAAAATATGATATTTATCATCTTATTTTATGCTGGAATTTATTTTTTATATTTATTTTTCTTTAGCTCTTTAAATAACACTGAAAAAAAGAAATTATTAGTTTTTATTATTTTATTTTTCTCAGCTGCTGTGTTTTGGTCTGTTTTTGAACAACAATACACTTCTTTTAACTTTTTTGCAGACTCATTGACTAATAGAAATATACTAGGATTTGAAATTCCAACTGTATGGTTTCAATCTATAAACGCCTTATTTATTATAATATTTGCACCAATAATAGCATTTATATGGACTATTTTAGCTAGAATGAATTTTGAAGTTTCTTCTATCATCAAATTTACATTAGGATTAATAGGAGCAGCATTAGGTTTTTTTGTAATGGTTTTAGCTTCAAAAAGTGTGATAAATAGCAATGATCTTGCTTCTCCTTTATGGCTAATACTAAGCTTTTTCTTTATGACACTTGGAGAGCTTTGCTTAAGTCCAGTAGGACTATCTTTAATGACAAAAATAGCACCAAATTTAATAAAAGCCCAAGTAATGGGACTTTGGTTTGTTAGCCTATCTTTAGGAAATATCATAGCAGGTTTAATTGGAGGTGAAGCAATCAAAAATGAAGCTGGTGCTTTAGTCGATTTATTTTCTCAGTGCATATGGATTCTTTTAGGTATGGCTCTTATTTTATTTATCTTCAAAAATAAAATCAACAAAATGATACATATTAAGGATATAAAATGAATATTTACAAAGAAAGAATTGAAAAATTACAAGAGTTGATGAAAAATAACAATATAGATATTTATGTTATTTTAAGTGCAGATCCACATTTGAGTGAGTATCTGCCAGAATACTATAAAAGCAAAGTTTTTATGAGTGGTTTTAGTGGTTCTGTTGGCACTTTAGTTTTTACACAAACACAATCTTATTTATGGGTAGATGGGCGTTACTGGTTACAAGCTGAAGAAGAATTAAAAGGTAGCGGTGTTGTGTTGCAAAAGCAAGATAGCTCTAATACTTTTTTACAATGGATTAAAAAAAATAACTATGATAAAAAAAATATTTTAGGAATAGATTTTGCCATTTTACCTTTGGAAATTTTAAGAGAATTAAATAAATACATCAGTGTTGTTGATAAAGATTTTATTAGTGATTTATGGAAAGAGCGTCCTAGCTTACCAACAAATAAAATTTACGAACACGAAGAAAAATATTGCTCATATACAAGAAAAGAAAAATTGCAAATGATAAGAGAGCAAATGCTTAAACTTAACACAAAAGCACATCTTATTTCTAGTATAGATGATATAGCGTGGATTACAAATTTAAGAGGATCAGATGTATCATATAATCCTGTTTTTCTAAGTCATTTTTTGATTTTAGAACATACAAGTTATCTTTTTATTGACATAAAAAAAATCGAATCATCATTGATAGAAAAACTAAAACAAGATGGTATAGAACTTAGACCATATGAGTATATACAAGATGAACTCAAAAAACTTCATCATATAAATTTATTAATAGAGCCAGCAAAAATGACAGCATTATTGGTTAATACTTTAGATCAAAGTGTTACCATTGTAGAACATTTAAACCCTAGCACTAATTTAAAATCACAAAAAAATGCTAAAGAAATTGCTTTTATTGAAGAAGCTATGATTGAAGATGGAGTTGCATTATGTAAATTTTTTGCTTGGCTAGAAGAAGCTATAAAAAATGATCAAAAAATTAGCGAACTTGATATAGATAAAGAAGTTACAAAATTTAGATCTCAAAGCCCTTACTATATAAGTAATAGTTTTGCGACTATAGCAGGATTTAATGCTAATTCCGCATTTGCACATTATAAAGCAACAGATAAAAGTTATGCCTACTTACAAAAAGATGGTTTATTATTATTAGACTCTGGTGGTCAATACAAAAATGGAACAACAGATATCACTAGAGTTGTCCCGGTGGGAAAAATGAATGCTGAACAAATTCATGATTATACTTTAGTTTTAAAAGCTCACATTGCAATGTCAAGAACAATTTTTCCTGAAAATATTGCTACGCCATTACTTGATGCTATCACTCGTGCTCCATTATGGGAAGAACAACTTGATTATATGCACGGCACAGGACACGGGGTGGGATATTTTTTAAATGTTCATGAAGGTCCGCAAGTCCTTTCATATTTTGCTCCAATTCTTGAAAAAAATAAAGCTAAAGAAGGAATGGTAACATCTATAGAGCCTGGAATATATAGATCTGGCAAATGGGGAATAAGACTTGAAAATTTAGTTGTTCATACTAAAATACAAAATCAAAAAAATACTGGATTTGGAGATTTTTTATATTTTAAACCTCTTACCCTTTGTCCTTTTGAGCCTAGTTGTATAGATTTAACTTTATTAGATCAAAAAGAAAAAAATTGGCTAAATAATTATCACCAAGAAGTTTTTCAAAAACTTTCCCCTAAATTAGCTAATGATACAAAATCTTTACAATGGCTCACAATACGAACTCAAGCTATTTGACAAATTTATTAAAGCTAGAAGTTTTATGCTTCTAGCTTGATATTAATTTATTTATATTTACTCTTAGTTTTTCCCAGAAAATAACTAAATTTAATATTTTATTATTAAAAAATATCAACTTCATACAAGTTACTTCTTTACAATAATAAACTTATAAAAATTTAATTATTTATAATCTATATTATCATACTCTAATCATTTTATAAAATTTCATTAAAATGAAAACCTTTTTCAAAAAGTAATTTTCTAACTAATTCTTGATGTTGAGCTCCTTTAGTTTCTAAAGTAATAGAAATCATTGCATCACCATAATCTAATTTAGTTGAAAATCTATCATAATCAATTTTTACTATATTTGCATTTGCCTCCTTAATAGCATCACTTAAACTCATTAAAGCTCCAGGTTTATCTACCAATGTTACATTAATATACATCTTTCTAAAGGATTTAAATAGACCTTTTTCTATAATGATATTTAACATCTGTGCATCTATATTTCCACCACTTAATACAACACCTATTTTTTTACTTCCATTTAAATTTACTTTTTTGTGTAAAAGCGCAGCAACAGCAGAAGCTCCCGCTCCTTCAACTACAATCTTATGTTTTTCAAGTAAATATAATACCGCATTTGCAATCTCTTCATCATCTACTTGTATAAAATCATCTACACATTTAAGTATAATATTAAAATTAATTTTATTAACATCTCTTACTGCTATACCATCAGCAATAGTTCTTACAGATTTTGAATTTATAATACTTTTATTATGAAAACTCTCAAACATTGCAGGAGCACCTTTTGCACTAATTCCAATTATTTTTATATTTGGATTAATTTGTTTTGCAGCACTAGCAATACCACTAATTAATCCACCGCCTCCAACAGGAACTAAAATCATATCTAAATCACCAATCTCATCAAGCATTTCAAGTATCAAAGTTCCCTGCCCTGCCATAATATTTTCATTTTCAAAAGGATGGATAAAATTTAAAGCATATTCTTTAGCATAGTCTAAAGCAAAAGCATAAGCTTCATCAAAATTATCACCTTTAAGTATTACTTGAGCACCTAAATTTTTTGTCGCACTAACCTTTAAAAGCGGAGTAGATTCAGGCATAATTATCACTGCTTTAATACCAAATTTTTTAGCACTTATAGCCACTCCTTGGGCATGATTTCCAGCACTTGCTGCAATAACCCCTTGAGCTTTTTGCTCTTTACTTAAATTTGCTATAGCATTATAAGCACCCCGTATCTTATACGCTCCAGTCTTTTGCAAATTCTCACATTTTAAAAAAATTTCAGAGTGTAAAAAATCACTCAAAAAAGAAGAATATACAAATGGGGTTTTAAAAATAAATTCAGATATTTGTTGCTTTGCTTGATAAATTTTATTTAATTTTATCATTTGCTTTCCTTTTTATAATCTTTATTTTAATGTATTTATTTTACACAAGGCATACGATATTTAATAAATTTATCCGTTAATAATACCTCAATTACAT